>CAZXPD010000022.1:0-39137 GCA_964643065.1 uncultured Gammaproteobacteria bacterium
TTATTGTATTTGTGTATTATGCAATATTTACATGGTGTATTTATTTGTTCACGTCGAATATTGCAAATTTGTTCCGTCACATACAACAATGCGGCTTGGGATATTTCACGCTCAAACAGAGAGATTATTTTATTACGTTTCGCACTTACTGCACTGTTCGTAGATATTTTCCTAAGAGTTGATGGCTTGCACCTCGGGAGTTAAGTCGCTTGACAGCCTCAGTCCGCCCAAAGAGTGTGTCTTATTTGCCTGTCACGTCACGCATCAATATTGACCTGCGCTAATTTTTAACGCCTTAGCGTGACGTTAAAGAAAGTTTTCGGGATGCTAATACTACATATATATGATTTTTTCATTTGCATAAAAATATAGTATTAATTCAAAACCTTTGTTTTTAAATGAATTGGTAATAAATATTTTACAAAATGAAGTTAATGAAAGGAGTTGAAAGAAAGGAAGAAAGGATTTTTCAAACAAAATGAACTTAGTGTACAAAATTTAAAGACAAAACTAATTAGTAAGTCTTTAAGGAGACAATCATGAACAAGAAAAAACTTGCAGTTTTAATGGCATTATTTGCCGTTATTGCATTTGCTCCTACTAAATCTTTTGCGGATATTTCCGATAGTGAAACATATACCGTAACAATACCTTCGGCAAATGCTATCGTATTAGCTGCAAACGCAACGAATTTCGGCAGCATTCTTGTGTCGGAATTCGGAACAGGCAACCCCGCAGCACATAACATAATCGTAGGCGACGGATCAGCCGGCAGTACATCATATGTGCAGAGCAACGACCCTGACGCAGGTTCTATGCAGTATACTTTATCTTTTGCAGGTAACGGCGGAAGCGCAGTTACTTTGAGTCAAAAGAACAGCAGACCTGTTATAACGCTCGATAATGCAGCAGCAGATCCAACTGCATCCGTTGACATTATTATGTCCAATAACGCAAAAACCGCTTATCCCGGTTTAGGCGCAACATCACCTGTTAACTTTGCAATTTCCGGCTCTATTTTAAACATAGCCGCAAGCAGCAGCGTCCCATTCGATACAGGTTTAGCACCTCTTAATATGCTTATGGACCTTGACGAAGCAACTGTTACAGTTGCAGATGCCGCCGGCGATATCAGTTTCGACGTAACCTTCACGGCAGTCGGACTCAACTAAAAACTGAATATTTTAATATCTTAAACAGGTTGTTTCCGTTGAAACAGCCTGTTTTTGCATAAAAAACATTCTTTCTTCACAAGAACTCATGAACTTTTGTAAACAGCTCTAATGCTTATCGGCTTGTGCTTTAACCGTATTTATTGTTTAAAATTTATATTAAAAATATAATATGTATAATAAATTCAGTTATTATTAGTATGTTATAAGGGGCAGGTAGATTTATGAGAAGCGGGGATTTGGGGTTGAGGAAAAAATGTATTTTTCACGGTGGAAGATTTAAAAAATACGTTGAAGTTGCGGAAAAATTACATTTTTCTCGCATCTTACATGATCTAGTGTCGAGGCAAAATCGACGGCTCCTCGCCGCCGTTATTGCCTCTCACCTTTCTGAGGTCGGGTTTGAAAAATTCGATTTTTCCAAAAAATCAGAATTTTTCCGTACCCTCGTTCTTTGTTTTGCATTACTGTTTTTACTTATATCAGCGGGGAAATCCTATGCCGATGTTTCGGATACCGAAACTTATACGGTTACGATACCGTCAAGTACGATAGTGAATTTGAGCGCAAATACAACTAACTTCGGGACAATATTAACGTCGGAATTCGGAACGAGCGTTACCACCGCGCATAATATAATAGTAGGCAACGGCAGCGGAAGCGACTCATTTGTGCAATCAAATGATCCGACCGCCGGTGCCAAGGAATATATCCTTGAATTTAAGCCAAACACGGGAAGCACTGTTTCAGTCGCAGACGGCGGTACAAAAGCAGTTTTGACACTCGGGAATTCCGCCGCAACAGCGTCAGTCGGAATCAATATAACTAATAACGCGAAAAATGCTTATCCAAAACTCGGTGATGCTGCGCCGGTTGCATTTACCAGAGTTGATTCTACAAAACTTCACGTCGCTTCGGGCAGCAGTGTTCCGTTTAATACAACCACAGGTATAGCCCCCCTTGACATGCTTCTGGATTTAGATGAGTCAACACTCAGTATTGCCGATGCATCAGGGGCAATAAGCTTTGATTTGACATTTACGGTTGTAGGACTCAATTAAAAACATAAATTAGTCCGCATAAAAAGCTGTAAAATCTTTCAAAATACCACTATTAAAGGGTTAACTTTTGTAAACAGGTGAAATATCTGTGTTCACTGGCTATCATGTGATTTATTGCCAATTTTTACAAGAAAAAATATAATTCATACGGGTGGAAATGACCAAGTGAGACTTGGTGACAACTTAGGGGTAAGTTACTTTATGGAAAAAAGATTAATTAAAAAAGGATTTTTTAAATTATTTGTCGTAACGGCATTTTGCTTATTGTCTGTGTTATTAAGCCATATAAAAGCATTTGCTCAGCTCAATGATATATATGTATATCCCAATGTCGTAAACCTCGATTTTAGAGATGCGGGCACAAAATTCGTTTCAAAAGCTATCTTTATAGAAAACCCTACTCAGAAAAACTTAAGGGTTCGAGCTTATGTACAGGCATGGGATGTGGATAAGTTCGGCAGTATCGTTTTTCTTGACAATCCGAATGAGGTATCGCTCAATGATTATATGAAATTCAATCCCAAAGAATTCGATATAGCCCCGGGACAAAGACAAACAGTCAGGCTAACCGCTAAAATGCCTGAAAATTTCACCGGCGAAATGCGAAGCATTATTTTCTTCGAAACCGTCACTCCGAGACAAACCGTGATTGAAAAAGATAATAACAAAATAAATATAAGCGTTAATTTTAAAACCAGATACGGCGTAGTAGTCTATGCCTACAAAGGCGATGTCTTCAGAAATGCGGTTCTTGAAAGCCTGAACATCGATAAATCCTCGGAAAATCCTTATATAATTGCAAATATCAATAATCCGGGAAACATTCACTGCAATGTAGAAGGAGAGTTAAAAGTTTACACCGGCGATTCTAACGAGATAATTAAAAATTCGCTTTCCAGATATACTGTTTTGCCCGGCAATACACAAAGTTTCAGAATTCAACTGCCTTTAAGCAGTATGTCAGACGGGAAATACAATGCCGAAATTAAACTGACTTTTAAAGACACAACTGACAGAGTCCAGGTAATAGAAGGAAAAACATCTTTTGAATATAAAAAACAGGGGAGTAAAGGAGTAAAAAGCAAACTAAACAAGCAGTCAGCTTTTCTTGACGAGGACAAAGTCAAACCCACTGCCGAAAACAAGGCAGTGCCTATATACAGCGGCAATATGCCCAAAGAAAACACTAAATCGGAAATTAATCTCAAAAACTAGGTTATCGCACTAAAAATTTAATAGAAAACATAGGGAAAATTGGTAAGTCGTCTTTTTAATGATATTAGGGATAAGTATCGTGTCGTATTAATAAGCTTTGTTTTATTATTTACGCTTATTAGTCCGCATAAAGCTCATGCTGCGGTCAATCTGACTAAAATAAGCCTGTATAACGATAACCCGAAGTCTCCGCGAAAGTTTGAGGAGCCGATAACTCCTCTTAATTTCATAAATAAACAACTTTTAAACAGAACAAAAGAAGATGAAATTCCTGTTTTCGGCATTATGAAATGCTCTCAGTCAAAGTGCGATAACTATCGAGCCCCTCCGCTGAAAAATGTCACCATTGAAGAAGAACAGTCTCAATCCGGTATTTATGAGCCACAAGAAGAACTCACAGAGCAGTCCGAAGACGTCCGGACAAGCGGTGATAAGGTTTCGGTTATGGCAACCAAGCCTAAAGCGGCTCCAAAAGTTGTTCCTAAAAATATTCCGAAAAATAATACCGGAAAACCTGCGGTAAAAAATGCCGCCGTAAACAAAAAAGAAACACCTGTGAAAAACAAACCCCCGCCGTTTGTTTATAAATACACGCAGGTTGATACTTCTGTCGTTGGTTTGAGTATAAACGACAGGCTTCATTATGATTTTGAAATTATTGTATGGCCAAACGGCAATGTTTCCTATCCGATAAAAACGCTCTGCGAGTTATTGGATATTTCCTATACTCAAAATCATGTGAATAATACTGTCTCGTTTATTCACCCGAAAACAGGAGAGTTCACTGAAGTTGACCCGCAGCACAGCCGTATATATCTTTCAAACAAAGTAATAGAGGTGAATAATCCCAAAATTATCTTTGTAAAAGAAGGTTTTCTCGTTAGTGACGACGTTTTCCTTTCTAAAGAACTGGCTGAATATATCTTTGACGCGAAAATATCCTTCTCTAAAGAAAAATATTATGCACAGCTGGAAACCGACCGGCTGCTCAAATCAATTGAACTCCTTGATAAACAAAAAAATGAAAAAACGCTTTATGAAGAAGAGTTCTTATCCGCAAAGACAGTCAAACCAAACAGGCTGTTTAATATTAAACAGCTCGACATAGGCGCAAACAGCTCATTAAATGACTATAAATCCGATTCTGCATCAATAACCGCTCACAGCTCCAACATAAACCTGGCATCAGAGGGATATTTGCTGGGCGGCAAATACAACGTCGGCACTTCAGCCAATTACAGCGGAAGTACCGCTGATATGGGCAATTTTATCGCTACTTTAAGCTACATAGGAGCTCGTATTGAAACAGTTCTCGGCAGCACGTTTGCGAGACTTTCCGATTTGGTTCTTCCCGGAGTGAATCTGCTCGGCATCAGAACCGGTACATTGGGAGCGGTCAACAGCTCCATTGCGCTGCCCAGATTAATCACCGGTCGGGCTGATGACAATACATCCGTGGAACTTTTCCTTAACGATGTCTATACCGACAGGCAGGACGTCGAAAAAGGACGATTTGAGTTTGAAACTTTAAATTATCCCGCCGGTTCTTTCGTTAATATCAGAGTGGAACAGGTAAACCCCGACGGCACAAGGAAAGTGGTCTTCAAAAGAGACTTCGCTCAGGACAGAGATCTGCTTGCGCCCAAACAAAAAGAATTCGTCGGATTTTCCGGTATAGACAGTCTCTTGACCAGCAACAAATTTTCGATTTTCGGTAAAAACCGCCGCTCAGAAAACGAACAGCCGATTAAATACATAACGGGTTTTAAATATAGGCAGGGAATAACAAAAAGACTCAATCTCGGAGGTGAATTTGCCCACAGCATAAGATTGAAAACTCCTTTGAACGAAATATCCGATGAAACGACTTCGGCAAGAAACCTTCGCCAAAGCAGTACGTCATCAGGCTTCAGCGGAGGACTGACAGCTAATTACATACCTTATGACGACTTGAGAATAACTTCCGAAGCCGCTTTTTCCAGAGCTAAATCCAAGCTCAAAAGCGAACCCAATAAAACGGACTTCGGCACTTACAGCGCAATAAACGTTGAACGGGAAAAATACAGAATTTACAGTAAAGTGTTCTATTACGGCTCCGACTATTACAGCGCCGGATACAGCGATAATATAGACAAAAGAGGCTATGAATTCACTTCGGATTTCGATATTTCTCCGCTTAATTTCTCCGCAAGCGCCGTTAAATATACCTCGAACCTCGATAAATACTTCCCGGGGGGGCTTGCGTATATTGAGAATTTTGACATTAACATTCGCGGTAAAATTAATGAGCATAAATCTCTGAAAATCGGCGCCAGAAGCGCAAAAGCTAAAAATTCGATATACTTCGATAATCAGACTGACTTTAACCTGACTTGGAACATTAAAGCCAATGACAGGCTCGCTCTGGAGCTTGCCTTCATACAAACAAGGATTAAAAAGAAAAATTATGTCACAAAAGCCCGCTCATCATCGGTTTTCAATCGACTGAACACATCCGTGGATATAGATGCAGGAAAAGTCGGTATTGTAAGAGTAGTCCATCAGGCAAGCGCGGGAGACCCTGAAGACAGAATACTCATAGGCAAAAGTCCGCCAATATACAAAGAAGTCAACGTAAAACTCGACAGATCCAAACTGCCGTGGAAAAATATAACCGTTTCTCCAAACGTCGGATACAGGTATTCCGGCGATAAGGGATTTTTATACGGTGTGGACATAGGTTACAAAAATCTCTCTATCAGATATTCTTATAATTCGACTTTCACCGGCGGCTCTCCTCATTCAAGAAGCCATGCCGTTTCTTTCAACTTCAGTAAAGCGGTTAATTTCGGCGCGCCCAAGATTAACGGCGCTAAAGCCGGAAATAATCTCGCATTTAACCCTGAGAACGGTATTATAAAAGGCTCCGTATATCTGGACAAAAATCAAAACGGAGTTAGAGACGAGGGCGAAGAAGGAATACCCGACATTGATGTCAAACTTAAAGATATGTTCACCGTCAAAACCGACAAAAAAGGCAGCTATATTATTCCTAACCTTGCAAGCAGAAGCTATGTAATAGGATTGGATAAAGATACCCTGCCGGTTATTTATACCCCGACAACGGTTGACTACTCGGTTAACGTCAAACGGGAGAAAGTTTACGAGGTCAATTTAGGTGTAATAGTCACTCCGGGTAGTATTTCAGGAAAAGTAACCGTTGAAAACAACCCCGCAGGACCCGATGTTATAGTCCAACTGCTGAATAAAGAAGGGAAAGAAGTCAAATACACCACAACGGACAGCACAGGCGGTTATTATTTCGGAGCCGTTGCACCGGGCGATTATCATGTGGTCATAGACAAAAATTATCTCGATTACAAAGGACTTCAGGTGAAAGGTAATCCTGAACAGTCCGTAAACGTTCCGTTTATCACTGATGATTTCTACGATGCGGAAGGAATTGATTTTAATTTAATACCAAAACAGGGCGAAGTTAAAATCTTTGATAATACAACTAAGATCTCAAAGCTTTAGGAATTATACTACTTATACCGGATTTTATTGATAAGATGTAGCAGTAATACCAAGGCAATTCAAGCAAACTTAAATACTCCTTTTTAAAATCAGTATCGTACAATTCCCCTCCGAAAATTTTATTCAATCCGCGCGTAACCTGCCTTAAATCTTTGGAATACTGATCATCAACATATGCTAATAAAGGTCTGATCCTGTCTTTTTCTTTATCTTGTACTGTTTCGTACATTTCAAGTAAAGATTTATATGCTTTTTTCCTTAAAACAAGCTGTCCGCTTGTATTATTGCCATGTTTGAGTTCGAAACCATCCATTAATGTTTTAAGTGAGGAATGCAGGTAAAATTTTGCCTTTTGAAAATCATTTATATGAGCTAATATTAGGGGAGTTAATTTTTCTTTTGATGATTCATCAATAGTTTCGTTTAAAACTTTTCGATATTCATACTCAATCTCATTTTTAGCGGCAACTTGCCCTTTCTGAGACAAACCATTTTCAAGAAAAGCTTTATAAACGCTAAAAACTCTTTCATTATTTCTGACAAATCTTTTAGCATAAACAGAACCTACTGAATAAAGCAAAATTCCCAGATCATGGTCTCTTTCAACATTAAATAAAACTGCCAATTCATTTCTTTCATTAACTTGCAAATCCAAAAATCGCATTAAACTACGCTCAGCCGTTGGCAGAAAGTGTTCTTTGACTAATGATCCTGAATCTCCTAATAATTCTTTGAAAACTATTTTTTCTAAAAGATCTAAACCGTAAATAATTTTAATACCTCCATCACAACCGAAAGAAACTTTATCGCAAGAGCTATATGTCTTAATGCCGAGTTTTTGCGGACATTTTGACGCATATATTTCTTTGTTTACATTAATGCCGCTTATTTTCATCTCTATATCCTTGAACTAATTATCTATGTTATTAAAAACCGCTGAAAATAAAAATTGCTGTTTTTCTTTTTGAACAATTTTACAAAAGTTGTCAAGTAAAATGTTGTAATTTACATACCTTAATAATACTCAACGGCTATAAAAACAATATATGAGCTTTTTAAAAGAGGCAGTTTTTGTTATAATAACGTTATGAAAAATGGCATTTACACGATTGATGAACTGAAAGTCATTATTGACGGCAAGAGAAATGAACTTGCCAGAGTTTATAATGTTTCGAAAATTTTTGTTTTCGGATCTTATGCCAGAGGAGAACAAAATCCTCAAAGCGATATAGATTTTCTTATCGAAACTTCAAAGCCTATTGATTTGTTAAAACATGCTAATCTCGTCAGCTATTTCGAGAAACTGTTGGGCAAAAAAATTGATGTAGGAACAATAAAAGGCTTAAAACCAACAATTAGAAAATCAGTCTTAGATGAGGCAATTGCTTTATGAAAAACAGAGATGCCAAACTTTTCATTGAGGACATTTTAGAGTGCATTTTAAAGATTGAGAACTATACCGCAGGTATTGATTTTGATGCATTTCTATCATCCGAAATTATCAAAGATGCAGTTGAGCGAAATATTGAAATTATTGGCGAAGCGGCTAAATACATTCCTGAAAATATAAAACAAAAATATCCCGAATTGCCTGTATCGGACATGATAGGAATGAGAAATATCATTATTCACAATTATTTGGGAGTAAATGACGAATCTCTTTGGGCAACGGTTGAAGAAGCAATTCCAAGGATAAAACCGATATTGGAAACAATATATAAAAATGAGTTTTAGAGAATAGCCTTTCTTGATGTCCTGAAGTTAATAAAAAGGTTTTATGTTAATATAAATAAAATTGGTCATGAGAAGTTTATGGAGAAGAAAATGCACGGAAAGAAAGTTGCAATAGGACTTTTGGGACTGGGAACGGTTGGAAGCGGCGTTTTTAAAATCTTAAAAAAATTTCCCGATATTGAAATTAAAAAAATTGCAGTTAAAAATCTCAATAAAGAAAGAGATATAGATGGCTTAGATAAATCTGTCTTAACCGACAATGCTCTCGATGTAATTAACGACAGCGAAATAAAAATAATCGTTGAGGTTATAGGCGGAATCGAACCCACACTGGAACTGGTTAAAAACGCTATACGGAAGGGTAAACACATTGTAACCGCCAACAAAGAAATGATTGCAAAACACGGCAAAGAACTCTTTAACCTTGCAAAAGAACACAATGCCGTTATTCTTTACGAAGCGGCTGTTGCCGGCGGTATTCCAATTATTATGCCCCTCAAAACTTCCCTTTCGGGCAACAAAATAACAAAAATCGCAGGAATCTTAAACGGCACCACAAACTATATTCTTTCTAAAATTGAAACCGAAAAAGCCGAATTCGAGGATGTCTTAAAAGATGCCCAACGTCTGGGCTATGCTGAAGCGGATCCGACCGGCGACATAAAAGGACACGACGCAGCTTATAAAATCGCCATATTGAGCACGCTGGCTTTTAATAAAAGAGTCGATATTAACAAAATCTACAGGGAAGGGATTGATAAAATCAGTCCCACAGATATTGCTTATGCCGATGAATTCGGGTATAAAATCAAGCTAATCGCTCTGGCTCAACTCTCAGGCGAAGACAAAGTCGATGTCAGAGTTCACCCGATGCTTGTCCCAAAAAGCAATCCGCTTGCGCATATTAACGGAGTGTTAAATGCAATAGCCGTTAAAGGTGACGCTGTCGGTACTGTTATGTTTTCAGGTCCGGGCGCAGGAGAAATGCCGACTGCAAGTTCAGTTGCGGGGGATATTTTATCAATAGCCGCCGAAATAGGAACAACGGATTATCCTCTTCCAATGACAAGATGCCGTCATGAGCAACAGGCAGAACATCTTGATATTGCAGAGACTTATAATAAGTACTATTTGAGGGTTACAACCGACAATATTCCGGGTGTTATCGGAGATTTGGGCATGATTTGCGGGCAGAACAACATAAATCTAAACAGCATTTACCAAAAAGGAACTGTTGAAAGCGGAAACGCTAAAATCGTAATGCTTACCGAAAGCGCAAAAGAAGAAGACATTCTCAAAGCAACAGAAGAAATAACCAGAAGATATACCACAAAAAGTATTGATAATTTAATCAGAGTTATGGATTAACAAAATGCGCCGCCGCTTTACAATTGTAATCAAACCGTCAAAACTACTCGTTAACATTACCGGAATTTACTTAATATTACAGACATGGCATAATTTATAGGGTTTCAGGCGATATTGTAAAGAAAAGAAGAACTTAACAAATCCGCTCCGCTTGTAACAATGTAACAGAAGTCTTAAAATGTAACAAATGATAGAAAGAAGAAGAAATGGCAACTAATTATCATTACAAAGGATTAATTAACAAATACAGAAATTTTCTTCCCGTAAAAGAACAAACACCGGTTATAACTTTGAACGAAGGCAACACGCCGCTGATTAAAGCCGATAATCTTGCAAATACAATCGGTATTAAAGCAAATTTGTATTTGAAATTTGACGGGGCAAATCCTACCGGCAGTTTTAAAGACCGAGGTATGACAATGGCTGTGTCAAAAGCCGTTGAAATGGGTGCTAAAGCCATTATCTGCGCAAGCACAGGAAATACCAGCGCGGCGGCGGCGGCTTACGGAGCAAAAGCCGGTATTAAAACCTATGTATTGATACCATCAGGCTATATTGCTCTGGGCAAACTGGCGCAGGCTATGATGTACGGAGCCGAAGTTATTTCAATAGAGGGCAATTTTGACGAAGCTCTTGAAATAGTTCGCGAGCTTTCCGATAATTATCCGATAACGCTAGTCAATTCGGTCAATCCTTACAGAATAGAAGGGCAAAAGACTGCCGCTTTTGAAATTTGCGATGCATTGGGTCACGCTCCCGATTATTTATGCATACCGGTCGGAAATGCAGGAAATATAACCGCATACTGGAAAGGGTTCAAAGAATACTTCGATAAGGGCATTGTTTCTAACAAACCCATGATGTACGGTTTTGAGGCAGAAGGCGCCGCCGCAATAGTAAAAGGCGAAAGAATCTTGAAGCCTGAAACAATCGCCACGGCTATCAGAATAGGAAACCCCGCCAGTTGGGATTATGCAACAGCGGCAAGAGATGAATCAGGCGGAATTATTGATTTCGTAACCGATGAAGAAATAATTGAAGCCTATGTTATGCTCGCAAGAACCGAAGGAATACTTGCCGAACCGGCAAGCGCGGCTTCCGTTGCAGGTCTGATTAAATCCTTTAAGGCAGGCAAAGTCAAAGAGAATAAAACAATCACATGCGTATTAACCGGCAACGGCTTAAAAGATCCCGATGCGGCAATAAAATACTCCAACTGCGAAATTAAAAAGACTTCGTCAGATATAAACGAGATTATAAAAGTTATTAACTTCGACTAAAGATTTATAAATCTTTGCAGTTTTTCGTTATATTTTCGGGCGGCTGATGCCTGAAGTTGGGCGAATTTTGACGGATTTGCGATTATATCCTCAATTATGTTTTTAAAATCCGCAATGCTATTGACATTAAAAAACCCCAAATCCTCGTAATCCTTCATAAACGAGCGGCGGTTTGTCAGATTGGCAATCAGCCCGAGCTTTCCTATATTAAACACGTCTATTAACACCTGTGAATACTCGGAAATAAACAAATCTCCCCTGCTGAAATCCTCATCAAGAGAGGATTCTGAAATAGTCAGATTCTTTTGGTCAAGAAACGATACATATTCTTTTATTCTGTTTATTGAGTTTGCTCCTTCGTGTGTTTCGTGAACCATTGTCGGGTGAGGTCTTACAATGAAATTAATATCGGGAAACTTTAACGCAAGAGCGCAAAAAGCCTCAATCAAGATATCCGTATCAGACCTGTTAATCAGAGCCGTCCAATCTCCGGCGTGATTTATAGGAAAAATAATATTTTTAATCGGAGGATAATTCTCTTCAGGAAGCTTTTTGAACGAATTGACCGTGATATTTGAAGGTTTATGTGCCTTTTTGCCGTATTTTGTAAACCACTCACAGTCAAACATATCCCTGACCGTGAATTCGCCGATAAAATACGAATCTACATAAGTTGCAGGGTAATTTGACGGATGATAGCCGTCAATAAAAACCATAACCGGCATATCTTTAATGGTTTTCAAAAAGTTATAGTCATATTGATGAATGGTTGTACCTATGAACGTCTGTTTATCGGCAGAAATTAAATCATTCGGAATATTTTCGCCTTTAAAATGTTTTTTAGTTATTTTTGCATTGATTGAAAATTTTATGCGGTTAATCGGAGTAAAAAATATAAACCTTTTATTCTCATATTCAACAATTATGAGCTCTTTTTTCTCAAAAAACTTCTTCAAAAATGCTTTGATTTTTTGCTTAATTTTACTCAAAATCGAAGTTTTTACCGGTTTTGCAGCAGCATTTTTCTCCGTTTTGGTAATATTTATACCTGCTAATCCTTCCCACAAGGTTTTATTTATCCCTAAGCCTTCGTAAAAATAAATTTTGCCGAAACTGCCCTGCTGTTTTAACTTTTGCCAGACTTTTATATTTTTGTTTTTAACGCTTAAGTCCATAAAAAGCACATTGTAGTTTTCTTTTACTGTTTCGTCAGAGATTTTTTCTTTAAGGCTTTGTGTTGTGAGAGTATCGCATTCTTCCATTTCCCCATCTGTAAGAAACTCGGCGAAAGTATGGATTTCAATATCGCCTAAAATAAGCTCAAAAAGTCTCTTTCTTTCATTTTCAAAAAGATAATGAGTAGAGAGAAAATAAGGATTATTAAAGCTGTTTTCGCTGCAAATTTGGGCAATTTGGACAAAATCGCAGTTTTGGTTTATTACAAAAAGCGCATCGAAATGTGTCATGAAATATACTCTTTAACTCAATAAAACTGTTATAGCCCATGTTATTGTATGTGTCAAATGAGGCTCTATAAGGAGAAAACAGCTCCGTTAACATTGGCAATCAAGCCTTTATAATAGTGCAAACGCTCTCTTAGTTTGATTATATGCGGTGAATTTGAGTTATAGATAATTGAATTAAATTCGTCAAAGTTATCAGCGAGAGCTAACAGCGCCATATATTCCTCACCTTCAAAGCCTCTTGCGCTTCTCCATATGGTAAATTCAGTCTCTTCGGCATCAAAAGCCGAGTTCTTAATCTTAATAACAGGGGAATTTTTCTCCACTGCGGATAAAATATCCGAATTTATCAGAGCCAGCCATAATAAAACCTCCTCATCGCTCATAGAGGCAAGGCGCTCTTCGATTTTTTCGAGTTTGTGTATAAAGCCCAGAAGTCTGAATTCTTTAACCCAGGCGGTAAATGAATGAACGGGATAATAGTTTATAAATCCGTTTGAGCTTAAATGCGTGTCATTTTCAAAGACAATTTTTTCGTTAATTTCCTTTAAAAACAGTCTGCTGATTTCGCCGCTTTCGTTCAGAAGCCAGGATTTTTCCCTTTCCAGTCCGTCAGGAAGGAAGAAAGAACTCTCTCCGTCGCGCCAAACAAACTCAATTTCTTTTTCTGAAGATAAAACAACATTGTTCCAACCCCAAGATTCAAAACTGTGAAGGGTATTTAGATATTGTTGAGTTAATGCACCTGAAAAAGAGATGCATTTCAGCCGTGAACTAAACAGCCCGTTAATAAAATAAGGGTATTTAGGGATTCGTTTTTCAACTTCCTTTTTAAATCTCGAAGGATTAATAAAAGTCCCTTCAACACCTAAATCGGAAAGGATTTTGATTTGTTCATTCGTCAGCATAAACTCCGGAGGCAGAAAATAACCCGAAATATTCCTAAATTCTTTTTGCACTGCGGCTTTGCCTAAGATGTAATTTTTGAGAAAGCCGTCTTTTGACCTTAAAAGTGAAATATCGTGTGAAAACGGTCTTATTATAAGCTCAAAGATGTCCTGTCTTAGGTTTATTAAGTTGATAGTTTCGGGATTAAAACGAGCCATATCTGCAATGCAAGTGCCGGTCAGTCCGAGAACGACCTTTTTGCCGATGTCGGCATAGAGTTTGAGCCAGCTGTACAGATAGGAATTCTCACCCCCGCTAAGAATTTCGAGCCACCTTGAAGATGAAAGACAGGATGCGTCTGAATTTAAATTAACCACGTCAACAAGATATTTCATAAAACTGCCTTTTTGAATTCATCGGAAATCTGCATAAATTCTTCAAACTTGACTTCGTCAACGGGAATACCTGATACAATTCTTTCTTTAAATTTTTCTTTTTCCGGATCTCCCGGTATCATAACCTTTTCGGAATGTTTATCGGTCGGCAAAGCTCTTATTTCATTTGCCATGGTCTGCAAACGTTTTTTGAAGGCTTCAACGGGAAGGAACTTATTAATGTCTATAACGCAAAAAAAGTGGCTTAAATAGCGTCTTTCCTCAATAGGATGCCAGTACATTGTTTTTAGCTCTCTTGCGGCAGGACCTTCGGCAAGAATAGCGCATATTATCTCAACGACCATTGCCAGTCCGTAGCCTTTATAAAGTCCAATAGGGCTGAGGCTTCTGGCTAAATGCGGGTTTTCAACGCTTTCGCCGTTTTCGTCATAGCCCCATCCGAGAGGAAGCGGCTTATTAAGTCTTTTGTGGTTTTCTATCTTGTTCCAAGCTACAAGAGATGTTGCCATATCAAGGCAAAAAGGAGCTTCGTCCTGCATCGGAGCGCTGAAGCATATCGGATTGGTGCCGAGAAACTTTTCCGTACTGCCGAAAGCCTTTACAAGCGAATCGGCGTTTGTAAACGAAAGCCCTATGAAATCTTTTTCCGATGCCTGAAGGGCAAAATATGCCGCAGCACCAAAATGTGATGAATTTTTTACATTAACTGCTCCAATACCCGTTTTTTTTGCTTTTTCAAGAGCGATTCTTATTCCATCCGAGCCTGCATGATGTCCGTACGCGCTGTCAGCATCAAGCTGAGCAGTGGACTCGGCTTCTTTTATTATTTTTATGTCAGGCAGTTTATTTATCCTGTCTGATTTCAAAGCTCTGAGGTAATGCGGGAAAAGGTTGATACCGTGCGAATCAACCCCCCTTAAGGATGTTTGCACAAGCGATTCCGAAAGATGATAACACGCATCCTCGCACGCGCCTTCTCCTCTGAGTGTATTGCGCATTAAATCTTTTAAAATTGAACTCTCTAATAAAATCATTTAACTCAAAACTCCATTAAATATATATTAAATGAAAATTCATTTATTTAAAAACAATTTTCCTCAAATTATTAGTGTTGCTTAACCTCTGCCCACTGCGAATTATTTTTAAGACTTTCGTTAACTGCTTCAATTACTGCGGTTGATATCTGAGACTGTTTAAAAGACGGGCGTGTGTTTTCAAGCTCTGACGGCGTGGTTTTGCCATCTGTTATGTCCTGAACATCCTTGACAAAACTGCCGACGCTCTTTAGGGCATAGCCTCCGTACTGCAAATTGCCGTCTTCATCAGGCAGGTATTCCGAAAAATATGGATTTAGCGCCTGTATTCCGGTTGTTTCGCTTACAAGCTCAATTCCTCTGTTTTTCTGGTCACATTCAATTCTGCCCTTTGTTCCTATTACTTTGTACTTCTGGTCTGACATCGCGCTTGTGCAATCGGGATCTATCCAGTTTGTGTTGAAAGACGAAATGAATTTTTCGCTTATGTTTTCAGGATTTTGCCACTCAATAAGGGCATGAACAGAGTCAAAAGTATTGATGCCGCTGTCTTTCAATATACCGTTTGTACCGTATGCCAAAGCTTTTACAGGTTTAAATCCCGTCAGGAAATAAATCAAATCAACGTAATGCACACCAAGATACTGGAATATATTTGATTTTTCCGACCACTGTTTGAAGGTTTTCATCGGTATGCTTATTTTTTGACTGTAATCTACCGTAAAATAATCAATCTTGCCGATTTTATTATCTTTTATGGCTTTTTTAATTGAAAGATTCGTTTCATCCCAGCGTTTATGAAATTCGACCGCTCCGTAGAGATTGTTTTTGTGTTGGATTTCAATCAGCTCGAGAGCTTCTTTAACTGTCGGAGTGAAGGGTTTAACCACAAGGCAGTGGATTTTTTCTTCAAGCAGTGCTTTTGTGTACTCATAATGCAAATCATCGGGAATACTGACTATTGCGCAGTCAAAGGCATTTTCGACGCATATTTTTTTAAGATTTTCGATGTAATTTTCGCCAAGAGAGTATGTTTGAGCCTTTAAGTCCGACTTAATTGCGGTATTTATCCTTTTCAGAGCTTGCGAAACATCGTCGCAAACGCTTTTGCCCTTTGATACAACAGTTAAATCAACCTGCATTGTTTTTGAAATTTGTGCCATACAGGATAAAACCGTTCCTATACCTGTATTGTTCCTTCCGGTTACATACATTCCCGAGCCGACAATTAATATTTTCATATCTGTTACCTTCAATCTTTATTCCAAAATACCGCACTTTGAAGCTCATGAGCTTTCAAAAACTCATCGCTTATGTCAAACAGCTTCAACGTCTGTGTGTCAAAACCTACTTTGATATTTTTTTCAATTATTTGGTTTTTATTCTCAACAATTTTTGACTTCAAATCCGCGGCGGATCTGACAAAAATTTTCCGCCAATAATCGTCAAAAGTATTGTAGTTAATGTATCCCTCAACATTAGAATCGGCAAAGACAATCTTTTCAGGGTTTAACGATGCTCCCCACTCCAGAAAAAGTCCTGCTTCATGTATATTGGAAGGACCGACAAGATATTTTAAGAATATTCTGATATTTCGTTTATTCAGCTCCTGAGCAAAAGACTTTGTTTTTTCTATATCCAGTCCCATAATTGCTTTGTAGGTTTCTTTTTGAAAGCCGACAATTGAAAAAGTGATCCTGTCAAAGATTTTTTCAACCTTGTCAGCCAAATCCAGTCCTACACTGCCGTTTGAAACAATAGAAAACTTGATTTCGGGATATTTTTCTTTTATTTGTTCAATCCAATTAAGAGAATCTTTTTGAATTAAAATCTCTCCGCCCTGCACTAGAATTTCCTGCGGTTTCGAAAACTCGACAATCTTTGTCAGGGCATCATAATAATCATACCTGCCTCTCCATTCGGGGGCTTTGACACAGCACATGGCGCATTTTGCCTGACATAACAAGGACATCTCAAGATTTAAGAGTTTATAGCTTTTTACATCACCTTCCTGGGCTTTTCTTAGCTGATAGGCATCGCAGGAACACTCGCCGCCAAAGTTTTCAATTTTTTGGAGCAGATCTTTATCTTCAATATGACCGATTCTCAGGTCTTCTCTTCCCCAAATACGGCAACAAGGATAGACATCGCCTTTGCTTGTGACGAATAGCTCCTGGAAATGGCAGGGCTTTATAATTTTACACCCGCAGCAAACTGTTTTGGGCTCTTCTTTTTTGGGATTCAAAAGTTTTAAAATCAGATTTTTCAAAAAATTTCTGCTCATTTTATGTTTTCACCACAGTTCTTATCCAAATACCTTCCGGGTTTTGCAGGGAATATTCATTAAAGAAATAATCCCCTGTTTGTTTATGCAAGTCTTCTTTAACTGCTTCGTTCTTTTTATCAAAAAATATGTCGTGCGATGGTCCGTAGCGTCCGGTTTGAGTACTTCAAAACCGTTATTCTCAAGAAAAAGCTTGAAGCTGTTGAGGTTGAAAAAATTCACATGCCCTTCCTTATCAAGAAAAACATCGCAAACAGACTTGCTGTAAAGCGGAATCTCAATAAAAATAAAGTCTGCTTTCTCTTTCAAAACCTGTGAAGCCTTTTCGGCATCTCTCAAATGCTCGAAAGTATGGCTTAAGGTAAGAAGGAAAGTTTTTTCTAGGTTTGTATAGTCCTCCTCGTCTGTGAATTTTTCAACCTTCAACCCTTTATTCCTGCAAAATTCCGACGCCTGCGGGTCAAGCTCGCATCCTGAGACATTATCCGAATAATTCAGAAATTCCTCGATTAAAAAACCGTAACCGCAGCCTATATCATAAATTTTTTTGCCGGAAATATAGCCTATAACGCTCTTTATAAAATCAACCTGAGCTTTTGCTCTCTTTTGCATTATTTTAAAGTATTCTTCGCCGATGTGGCATTGGCGGTTTTCGCTGTACTGCTTGCTGTAATAATCAGAAACAAACTGCCTTGTCAGTATTTCGCCAAGCTGAATATGCTCGCATTCAGGGCAAATTCTGAGACTGTTGCCGGTAAACTCATCCTTATAAGGAAATTCAACAGTTTGTTTTTTACAGCAGTTACATTTCATTTTTTTCTCGCAGTAAAAATTCCGCTAACTTCAAATCTCTCAACGAATCTATGTCCATAACATCGTCGGGGTTCATAATATAGGGAAGTATTTTATCGCCCGTCATCGAATCCTTGCCGAAGATTGTCTGAGGCTTTGTAACATCTATAACACAGTTATAATAATAAACCGGCGGCAAGTCCTGACGCCTTAAAAGATAAGGTACGGGATGTTCATGCTTCATTATAGGATTTAGCCAGCCTTGATTATCTATGCTGAACATTCTGTACGGGTGTTTTTCCGGTTCCGATACCGACCTGACCGAATCAGCCTGCGGATTATTCTCCATAAGCTCAACCGCTTCATCAATCCAGTGAGGCTTTCTATACGGTGTGGTAGGTCTCAAATGCACAACTATTTGAGGCTCATAGTTTTCATTATCTTTGAGCCATTTAAGAGCGTGCTGAAAAACCGGAATATCCAGAACATGATCTGCTGCCAGCTCCGCCGGTCTGTCAAACGGAACTTGCGCGCCGGCAGAAAGAGCAACGGATTTGATTTCTGCGTCTTCGGTTGAAACAATGACTCTGGTAATGCTTTTTGAATTCAGAGCATGTTCGATTGAGTGGACAATCAGCGGTTTGCCCCTGAAATCTATGAGATTTTTTCTTTTTATTCCTTTAGAGCCCCCTCTTGCAGGAATAATTGCAAGAACCTCCATCGAAACTCCTCTCTATAATTATATCGACTTCAAAAGTTCTTCTTCGCTCTGTTTTATTGCCTCGCTTAATTTAGCGGGATTTTTGCCGCCTGCCTGCGCGAACGAAGGGTTTCCCCCTCCTCTGCCGTCACACATTATCGCAATTTTGTTAACGATATCGCCCGCTTTTATGCCTTTTTCGTTAAAGTTGGAGCTTATTTTTGCGGCAATTGAAACTTTATCTTCACCGGCTACCGCCAAAACTACCGCACTTTGTCCAAGCTTATCAGCAAGAGTTTCGACGGAAGGCTTTAATGCATCAAAAGATACTCCGTCAAGCTTGGCAAAAAGCACCTTTCCAAGCGGTGTCTCTTTAGCCTGCGAAACTAGAGAGCTGACTTTTGCCTGAGCAAACTCGGCTTCCATTGTTTTGACTTTTTTCTGTTCCGCTTTAAGTTCCTCAAGAAGTTTTTCCACTCTTTGAGGAACTTCAGCCATCGGCAGTTTGAGATTCTTTGATAATTGAGATAAATTATCTTCACATTCGTTGAGATAATTAAGGGCATATTTGCCGCAAATCATTTCTATTCTTCGATTTCCCGCAGAAACGGCACTTTCGGATATAATTTTGCAGAGCCTTAATTCTCCGGTTGATTGGGCATGCGTTCCGCCGCAGAGCTCTTTGCTTATTTCCCCGAATGAAACCACTCTGACCTTGTTTCCGTATTTTTCGTCAAACAAAGCCGTGGCGCCAATTTTTTTAGCTTCCTCAGGGGTGGTTTCAACTACATTTCCTTTTAAATCGGCATCAATCCAGCCGTTTATGAGATTTTCTATTTGGGTAATCTCACTTGAAGTTAAAGACCTGTTAAATGAATAGTCAAAACGAGCTCTGTCGGGGTTGATTTGAGAACCGCTTTGATGAAGCTCGCTGCCGAGAACTTTTTTTAATGCACTTTGCAAAAGGTGAGCCGATGAATGGTGAATCATTATGTCTTTGCGTCTTTGCCCGTCAACCAGAGCTTCGACTGTGTCTGTTGTTTTTACAAAGCCGTAGAGCACTTTTACCCTGTGAATTATCAAACCTTCAAATTTCAGAGTGTTAAGCACTTCTGCTTCAAAGTTTTCGTTCTTTATAATTCCCGTATCACCGGTTTGACCGCCCGATTCTGCATAGAAAGGAGTTCTGTCAAGGATTAAATCCCCTTCAATATCTTCCTCTAAAGTATCTACAATGTTTCCGTCCTGAACTACTTTCAGAATTTTCGCATCATTTACCTGAGTAGCTTCATATCCGATAAAGTTAGTTTCGCCTGACTTATGGTAAATATCGGCATAGACAAGATTATCGGTCAGGCTGACTTTGGCATGGGCGTTTTTTGCACGGGCTTTCTGCTCCGCCATTGCATCTTTAAAGCCTTCCGTATCAACCGAAAGTTCGTTTTCCTGAGCCGTTTCTATGGTGAGCTCTAACGGAAAACCGTATGTATCATAGAGCTTGAATGCGTCTTCGCCGGCAATGACAGTGCCGTTTTCCGATTTCACTTTTGAAATCAGTTCGGAAAGAGAGGCTTCGCCTTTGTTTAATGTCTGCTTAAATCTTTCTTCTTCTGTTTTTATAACATTCTTGATTTTGTCGGCATTTTTTAACAGCTCGGGATAAGCATCTTTGTAAATATCAATAACCGTATCCGACAGCTCGTAAAGGAAAGGAAGCTCCAATCCTAAAAGCCTGCCGTGTCTCAATGCGCGTCTTAAAATCATCCGCAGGACATAGTTTCTGCCTTCGTTGCCGGGAATAAGCCCGTCAGAGACAAGGAAAGTCACACATCTTGCATGATCGGTAATAATCCTGATACTTAAGTCGTCTTTGGCATTATTTTTATATTTCTTGCCCGATTTTTCGCAAACTTTTTCGAGAATAGGGGAAAGTAAATCAGTTTCAAAGGTTGAGCTAAGCTCGTTCATAACCATAGTTATGCGCTCTAAGCCCATGCCCGTATCGACGTTTTTTCTTTCAAGGGGCTGATAATTGCCATCTTCGTCTTTATTTAGCTCCATAAAGACCAAGTTCCAAATTTCAACGTATCTGTCGCATTCGCATGTATCTATCGAGCAGTTAGGTCCGCAGGAGTATTTTTCGCCAAGGTCATAGTGTATTTCGCTGCACGGACCGCATGGACCGGTAGGTCCGGGAGGTCCCCAAAAGTTGTCTTTTCTGCCTTTCCTTAAAATCCTGTTTTCGCTGACACCGACATCGTTTTTCCAGATATTGAAAGATTCGTCGTCAGTTTCAAAAACCGTAATCCAAAGCCTGTTTTTATCGAGCTTTAATTCATTTGTCACAAAATCCCACGACCACGGAATAATTTCTTTTTTAAAATAATCTCCGAAGCTGAAATTGCCGAGCATTTCAAAAAAAGTATGATGACGCGGAGTTCTGCCGACGTTTTCGATATCGGAGTCTTTTCCGCCGGCGCGGGCGCATTTTTGAACTGACACGGCTCTTGTGTGTTCCGGCTTTTTCAAACCCAAAAATATCGGCACAAACTGAAGCATCCCTGCGGTTGTAAGCATAACCGTAGGGTTGTCGGGTATTAAGCTCGAGCTTTTATAAAGTTTGTGACTGTGTTTATTTACAAAAAAATCAATAAATTTTTGCCTTACTGTCTGTCCTGTGATTACGGTTTTGTTTTCCATGCCCTCTTCCTTTGCATACTAATTGATATGCTGATTATATCACCATATTAAATTGAATAAAAAACATATAAAAGTTAGATTCTACTTTGTAAGCTTGTCGTAATTGGTATTATTCATTCTATATACTGTACAAATTACTATGAAAGTTATAAATATCACCAAAGCAATTTGAAAAATTTCAATGCCTTTCATTAATGTTCTCCTTTTCAAGTTTATTAATTAATTTTTCTATTTCGTTATCTTTTTGAAAATATGCAAAAAAGAAAATTATTATAAAAATGATGCCGGCACAAATTAATATGAATTTATAAAAATTGCTGACACTAAAAGACAAACCCAAAACACCGCTTATAGAAACAACTAGACCTGTCCATAAATGATTTTTAGCATCTCTTAAACAATCAATTTTCTTTTTTAAAGCATCATTTCTCATAAGTTTATTATAGCAGTTAATATCATATTTGTTGATTATATGATTAAAGTTGATTTGATAGGCGCAAAAATTCATTATCCGAAAAGTAAAATAAGAAGATATGGAAAAATTACATTTTTCTCGCATCTTGCATGATCTAGTGTCGAGGCAAAACCGACGGCTCCTCGCCGTCGCCACTGCCTCTCACATGAATGAGTTATCAAAAGAAAACTCATCGTTTCCTTTTGCATAACTCCCGCTTACGCAAACCTTTCCAAGGTCGGGTTTGAAAAATTCGATTTTTCCAAAAAATCAGAATTTTTCCGTACCCTCTTATACTATTTGTTAATGCTATGTACTCTGTACGTTGACAAAGTACACTTATAAGATATAATAATATTATGATTAAAAGCTTTAAGCATAAGGGATTAGAGAAATTATTTCTTAAAAATGACCCTTCTAAAATAAATCAGGAACATGTAAAAAGACTTAGGTTAATACTGGCTGTCATTCATAAAGCTAAAGTCATTGAGGATATTGATTTCATCGGTTCAAATCTTCACGAATTAAAAGGAGACAAACAAGGAATTTGGTCTGTTACGGTCAGAGCCAATTGGAGAATAACATTCAGATTTGAAAACGGAGATGCTTATATTCTGAATTATGAAGATTATCATTAATAACGGAGATTTTAAATAATGGAAAAAGAATTATTACAAATGTATGACCCTCCGCATCCGGGAGAAATATTAAAAGAATTGTATATTGAACCTTTTGGTATAACCATAACTCTCTTTGCCAAAAAAATCGGGGTAAGAAGGGCAACTGTATCTAATTTAATAAACGGCAAATCCGGTATAACTCCAAGAATGGCTATTAAATTAGGCAAGGCATTTAAAACAACCCCTGATTTGTGGTTAGGTTTACAGATGCAGTATGATTTATGGCAGGAAGAACAGTATTATACAGCCGATGATGTTCAGGTCTTATCTAAGGCAGGATAATTACTAAGAATTTCAAAAACTTCCTTAACAAAAATTAATTTCATGGTTTTAATGAGGCATTTTTATCGGATAATAAACATGTAAAATTTATATTCAGATTTATGAAATTCGACAAAAATATAAAAGCTGCCGTATTGTCAGCAGGGAAGGGAACAAGGCTTAAGTCTTCCATGCCGAAAGTTTTGCATAAAATTTTCGGCAAAACTCTGCTTGAAAGAGTTCTTAATTCTATCAATAAAACCGGAACAATTTCCGAAATATTCGTAATTGTCGGGCACAAATCAGAAGACGTGAGCGATTTTCTCAGAGAAAATTATAATTCCGCCGCACCGATTAAAACCGTTAAACAGGAACCTCAGCTCGGTACGGGAGATGCGGTTTTTAAACTCTATGACGAGCTCAAACGTTTTGACGGAAACCTACTAATACTCTGCGGAGATACACCTCTCATTAAAGGCGAGACGCTTGAAGGATTTATCCAATCGCATTTACAGAGCGGAGCGGATTTGAGTCTGATGTCGGCATTTATGGAGAATCCGTTCGGATACGGCAGAATTCTAAGAAACCGGAGCGGTGAAATATCAAGAATAATCGAAGAAAAAGATGCCGATAACGAACAAAAAACAATAAAAGAAATAAATGCAGGTGTGTATTGCGTCAAATGGAAAAAAATATCCCCTGCATTTTTTGATATCAAGACCAATAACAGTCAGGGAGAGTATTATTTGACTGACATTGTCGAATGGTGCGGCAAAAAGGGTCTTAAAATGAATGCATTTACGCTAAAAGACAGCTCCGAAGTTTTGGGCATCAATTCCCGTGAAGATATTTCAAAAGTTGCGGAAATAATGAACATTAGCAAAATTACTTCCCTTATGCAAAACGGAGTAACGGTCATCGCCCCGAACAACACTTGGATATCACCCGAAACGCAAATCGGTGCGGATACAATAATTTATCCTAACTGCTATTTTGAAGGCGAAAATATTTTCGGTGAAAACTGCGTCCTCGGACCGGATTTGTTTATCGGCGGAAATGTAAAAGCACAGGATAATGTCAAAATTATTCAATCAAGAGTTTCAGACGCGGTTATAGGAGAAAATTCGACGGTCGGACCTTTTGCTCACATCCGAAACAATGTTGAACTTTCTTCGTCTGTCAGAGTCGGGAATTTCGTCGAATTAAAAAATTCAAAAGTCGATGATAAGACAAATATTTCACATTTGAGCTACGTCGGGGATTCGTCCTTAGGAAAAAACGTAAATATCGGCGCCGGAACCATAACGGCAAATTATGACCCCATTACCAAAACTAAATCCAAAACGGTTTTGGAAGACGGGGTAAAAATAGGTTCCAATTCAGTGCTTGTTGCGCCGGTGAAAATCTCAAAAGATGCAAATGTTGCAGCCGGTTCGGTAATCACAAAAGACGTTCCCGAAGCATCGCTTGCAATAGCAAGGGGCAGACAACAGATTATCGAAGGCTGGCTTGATAAAAAATTAGGAAGAGAAATTAAACAGCAATGAATACGGAGGATAGAAAATTGGCACTTCAGCTTGAAGCAATGAGGCAAACAGACTCTATTAAACCGACCCATGCCATTAAAATTTTTTCTGGGAGATCAAATCATACACTTGCAGCGGAAATTGCCGAGCATCTCGGAACTACACTCGGTCCCATATTGATTAAAAATTTCAGCGACGGCGAAATTTATGTTCAAATTCAAGAATCCATCAGAGGCGATGACGTTTTTATAGTTCAGCCGCTTTGTGACCCTGTCAACGAAAACCTCATGGAGCTTTTAATCCTTATTGATGCCTTAAAAAGAGCCAGCGCAAAAGAAATAACCGCCGTAATTCCTTACTACGCTTATGCAAGACAGGACAGAAAATCCGCAGGGCGTGAAGCCATAACGGCAAAACTGGTAGCGGATATTTTAACAACAGCAGGCGCTAACAGAGTTTTGGCAATGGACTTGCATACAGGACAGGTGCAGGGATTCTTTAATATTCTCGTTGACCATATTTATTCAACTCCTCTGCTTATCAAGTATCTCAAAGACAAAAAAATCAATAATGATATAGTTGCTGTTAGCCCTGATGCGGGCGGTGTTGAAAGAACAAGAATCTTCGCAAAAAAACTTAACTGCCCGATAGCGATAGTCGATAAACGCCGTCAGTCTCATAATGTCGCCGAAGTTGAAAACGTTATCGGTGATGTTAAGGGCAAGACATGTATAATGATTGACGATATTATTGATACGGCAGGAACAATAACGGCAGGAGCAAAACTGCTAATTCAGGAAGGCGCTAAAGAAGTATATGTTTGCGCGGCTCATCCTGTTTTCAGCGGTCCCGCTTTAGAAAGACTTGAAAAATCACCGATAAAAGAAGTTATCGTTTCTAATTCTATTCCTCTTAAGCCAAATGCTCCGGCAAAAATCACTCAGCTGAGCATAGCAAAACTTCTCAGTCAGGCTATTGCAAGAATTCATGACGATGAGTCGGTCAGTGTACTCTTTGATTAATTACATATGGACAAAAATAATTTAAGATTAAATTTTTTAATTCAACTTGCTGTAATAATTACAGCAAGTTTATTATTTTTTCAAAATGTCTCATATGCAGATACGCTAAAATTCGTCCATGTTTCAGACGTACATTTTACTACTTTATCAGCATCTAATGGAAAGAGGGATTTATCAAACTCAAAATATTATCTGCGAAAAGCTGTTTCCTCAATAAATAATTTAAAAGATGTTGATTTTGTGATTTTTACGGGAGATTCCATTAACAGCCCGGTACCTTCCGAACTTGCAAAATTTTGCATGGAAGCAAAAAAAATAAACCGTCCGTGGTATGTTGCATTGGGAAATCACGAAGTAACCATCAGCGGAAATTTCAGGAAAAAGGAATATTTTAACATATTAAAAAAACATAACAAATTTATAAATAATGAAAACAAGCCGTATTATGTTTTCAATTCCGACAAAAAATATATCTTTATAGTTGCTGACGGCGTAATCGAAAAACATCTCACCGCCGGCGGATACTTCGATAAACCTCAATTAGAATGGATTGAGAAGATTATTAAGAGCAATCCCAGGAAAAAGATAATAATATTTCAGCATTTCCCGCTTATTGAACCCTCTCAAAGCCATGACCATAAAGTTTTAAATGCCGAAGAATATTTGAACATGCTCTACAAATATAAAAATGTCTTTATGCTTGCAAGCGGGCATTATCACGTTGATAAAGTGATAAATAAAAACGGGATTTTATTTGTAAACACCTCTGCTCTTGTAGAAAAACCGCATGAATTCAGGATTATAACCATTAACGATAATAAAAATAAACCATCAGTCGATTTCAAATTAATCAAAACAGGAGAATAATATTTTACGTACAAAACATTTTGCTTAAAATTGGGCTTTTTTATTGTATACTTTCACTTATTTTGTATTATATTAGGGTAATATTCAGGTTTACATAACAAATGGAGAGTTAAGCATGACTTCAAACACAGTTATTGAAACCCCAAAAACAACTCAACCGGAAAGGGCGGAAAAAATGGAAAAAGAAAAAACATCGGCTGCAATTCCGAAAATGTCATTTTTCCAGCTTATTAATTTATGCATAGGCTTTATCGGAATACAATTCGCATGGTCAATGCAAATCGGACTCTCATCCAGAGTAACCGAACCCTTGGGCGCATCACCCTTTATCTTCGGTTTAATCTGGTGTGCCGGACCAATTACCGGTCTTTTGGTACAGCCCATTGTCGGCGCAATAAGCGACAGTATCTGGACAAAATTCGGCAGAAGACGTCCGTTCTTATTGGCAGGAGCAATATTTGGAGCACTTTCCTTAGTTGCATTCCCCAATTCCGGAAAAATTGCAGCATTTTTTGAAAATGCATTCAACTCAAGTTTCCCTGTGTGGACAGGTTTGCTTATCGCAGCAATTTTAATCTGGATTATTGATGCTTGCGTCAATGTCAGCCAGGGACCATACAGAGCGTTAGTTCCCGATGTAACACCACCCGAACAGCACGCAATGGCAAATTCATTAATGAGTTTTGCAATCGGTTTAGGTTCTGTTATAGCTTTCGGAGCCGCTCCTTTAATTGAAAAATTCACCGGCTATCAGTTGAGCATTCCCGCTCAATATCTGATGGCTTCCGTTGCTCTTGTTCTTGCTATTTCATGGACTTGCATCACAATCAAAGAATATAAAAGAACCTATAATCATGACGGAGCTGAGAAAGTCGGAATGTTTGAATCCTTAAGAGGATTTTCAAAAGCTTCACCTGAAGTATACAAACTTTGCGCTATGCAATTTTTCTCCTGGCTCGGTCTTATGAGCATGTTTATTTATTTCAATAATTTTATGGTTCACAACGTATATCAGATCCCTGATTTAACACATGCTTCACCTGCTCTTCATGCTCAATTCAAAGCTCTTGAAATGCAGGCATCCAATTATACCGGCTGGGCATTCGCAGCATTTAATCTTGTTTGTTTCATAGTATCAATCCCGTTGGGGCTTCTTTGCACCAAATTCGGCAAGAAAAACATTCACACAGCCGCATTAACAATAATGGGACTGGCATTTTTATCAACAATGTTCATCGGAAGCACGAACAATCCTATGGGAATGCTAATAATGATGTCATTTGCCGGTATCGGTTGGGCATCAATTTTGGCGCTTCCTTTTGCCCTTCTCAGCGAACATATTAATCACGGACAGGAAGGCTCCATTATGGGTATATTTAATATGTTTGTCGCAGGTCCGCAGTTGATTTCAGCACTCGGACTCGGCTGGCTTATTGAACACAGCCCGATGATGACGGTTAACGGCATGAGCAACCACTGGGAATACGCATTTATATTAGGCGGAATTTCAGTTATCATAGCTGCTATAATTACCCAAACGGTAAAAGAAAGATACAAAGAAGCTGTATAGCCGTTTATAATTTGCTTTTAAAAATGCAGGCTAATCGCCTGCATTTTTTGATTGAAATATATCTTTAAATTTATTATGATTGATACATAACAAATTTAATTTTTCGGGATGTAGCGCAGCTTGGTAGCGCACTTCGTTCGGGACGAAGGGGCCGCTGGTTCGAATCCAGTCATCCCGAGTTTTTTATGAAATTAAAGCGTTTTATTCTTCATCATCTTTAGTAATTGATAAAGTGTATCCCAATAAAGAGTAAGAAGCTACTTCTTCAGGCTCTTCTGCACTGGTTTCAACTGTTTGCGCAGTAGTGGTTTCAGGTACCGGTTCAGGTTTCGGCTCAGGCGCTGCAGGAACAAGGTCCGGTTTAAAGGCTGAGTTAGTTGCCCTATCAAGAACAGCTAGATCATTAGCATCCAAATGTTCTCCACTTTGACTTAACCATGACAAACTAACGGTTGGCTGATTAATGAATTCAAGTCTTTCAAGTTTACCTTTGTCATATTCATCACGAAGACACGCAGCTTTTTCAAACCGCCAATCTTTTAGCATATCATTGAATAAAGTCCTATCTGCCAAAGAATTTTCGGAGTTATCTCTTGCATCAATGACATCATCTCTTGTGATTTGTACAATTGCTCCTTTAGTTTCGCAATTCTCATCATATTCCTTTACAAGTGCATTCCAACACCTGTCATAATCAGCAGTGGATGACAAACAATAGGTTTCACCTTGGAAATTAGAATCATAACCTCTTCCTTTATCTGCCTGTGTCAATTTTGAATTAAAAACACTGCTTGAAGTGTCTGTTGTTGTTTCTGTACAATCACGCTTTTGACAAGCAGTTCCCGAATGCGAATGGGCACTTGCGGCATTAACCTCTGTCATAAATCAATCCTCCTCAATAATAACTCAATCAAATCTCCATATATTATTATAAAAACAATTTATTGTAATAATTTGCCTAACTCTCAATTAAGCAAAAAACCTCACCAAGTCCAATTATGTAATTAATATATAATATTTATTTAAATAATATTTTTTATATTATGAGCGGATATATATTTTCTCGTTATATTTTTAATAAATTTGATTTAATAAATCTTAATATGCTTATCAAGAAATTAAATACTATCCTACAAAAGCTTTCTGGGTTTGCATATCGATATTTTTAGCAGCTAAAACTTCTTGCGAACCTTTAATTTCGCTGATTAAATAATCGGCAATCCACTGACATTCGGTATCTTTAAAAGAACTTGCCAGATAAGGAACGCTATCTTCACCAAGTCTGATTAAAACAGACGAAATTAAACCTTTTGTGGCAAAGGATGAATTTTTCAACAGCTTAATAAGGTCAGGAATAATTGAAGTTCCCATATTTACGAGATAATTTTCAATTTCGTTTCTGCTGTTTCGATCCGCATTTTCGACTGACTTTAAAAGATAAGGAATTATATCAACAGAGAACTTGTCTCTTGTTCTCTTGTTGGTCTTGATTAATTTGATTGTGTTTGTAAAAAATTTGTTCATTTTGCCCGTTTTTAGTACTTTCTAATAAACTCCGTCATTGATAATCGGCTTTTAAAACCAACTTTTGAAAATATTATACAATTAATTTTTTTGAATAAGTTCTATCTGAATATTTTCTTTACATCTTAAAAGCAAAGGCTAAAATCCTTTTCAAACAACAAATATTAAAATTTCTAAAAAAATTAAGAAACAAATTACAATCTTAACCGTCTATCTAAAACGTGAGGCAAAATTATTAAAATCATTTTTACAAAAGCTGAGGAATAAAGGTAAGTAAGGAAGATGGCAGTTTTAGAATTAAACAGCAGCATTTATGAGGCAAACTTAGAAAGTAAAACCGAACTTGAGGATATCTTAATTAACGAAGATATTTTATCAGATATCCCTTTGGAAGTTTTGGAAGAAGAATTAGAAACAATTCCGGAGAAAAAATCCAAAAAGTTTGCAAAATTTATGGATTCTGACGATATCCTTCAAATGTATTTGAGAGACATCGGCAGAAAAAAAGTATTGAAACCTAAGGAAGAACTTGAACTTTTCAGACAGTTTAATGAAGGTACTCCCAAAGAAATCGAAAATGCAAGGCAGATTATTATTCAGGCTAATTTACGACTTGTTGTAAGCATATCAAAACGCTATGTCGGCAACGGTGTACTTTTTATGGATTTGGTACAGGAAGGCAGTTTGGGCTTGATGCGTGCGGTTGAACGTTTTGATTACAAGAAGGGTTTTAAATTCAGCACTTATGCAACCTGGTGGATTAGGCAAACAATAATCCGCTCTATTGCCAATACATCAAAGACAATCAGAATCCCTGTGCATATGTCCGAAAAAATCAGGCAGTTTAAAAAGATACAGTCTAAACTCGCTTCGGAATTAGGCAGAGAGCCTTCTCTCGAAGAATTGGGCAAAAAAATGAAGCTCTCGGTTGAAAAAGTATCCAACATAAGAAGAGCTATGGTTGAAGAACCTTTAAGTCTTGATATGCCTATCGCGGAAGACTTGTCCCTTGAGGATTATATTCCTGATACTTCTTCTGCGGCTCCGCATAAGAATGTATTTGAAAGCCTGCTAACGGATGACATAAATGACGCATTGACTATTTTAAATCCGAAAGAACAGCAGGTCATCCGTGCCCGATTTGGTCTAAACGGCGAAAGACAGAAAACGCTGGAAGAGTTGGGTTCTATATTCGGTTTTTCCAAAGAAAGAATCAGACAAATAGAAGCAAAAGCTCTGAAAAAACTGAGAAGCTGTAAAGAAATAAAGCACCTAAAAGACTACATAAGATAAATAATTTGTTCATGAAGTTAAATCTCTCAATACTTTAGTCAATCCCCTTCATCATATACCCTCCCATGCCCCTTCCAATAGGGGCTATTTTTTATTTTTAAAATTTCACGCTCAGCAACTTAACATTTTGTAATATTTAATCATATATTAGCAATTTTCAATTTTTATTTGTTTTTATATATAAAGGAAGCGATATAAATTCATATTGGGAAAGGAAGGGTTGAAGAATGGTTTCATCTGTAAGTAGCACAAGTAATGTGAATTATCAAATTCCGGATATCCCCCCCTTATATTGTCCTACGGGAATGAATGAATTCGGTGATCTTGAGTTTGCTTATCAGGGCAACAAATACGGCAGTGACACTATGATGCAGTCAAATATACCTTGTATCACAGGTTCAGGGTGCAATTGTAATTCGGCACTTAATGCCGACAGTTTTACTCCATCGAATATGGGGTCGTCAATTTCCTCATATACATCGGAAGATGCAATGAACGCAGTCTGTCCGACCGATGCATCAAACGACGGGGAATTTTCATGGGGAGAAGCAATTAATAACTTAGGCTCTGGAATAATTTCTCCTTTTAAACAGTTATTAACTCCTGAAGGTCTGCTGGCTGCAGGAGCTGTAACTGTGGCAGCAGCAGCTATAGGACCTGCCGCAGTTCCGGCTCTTCTTGCATTAGGTGTCGGTTACACAGCCTGGAATGTCGGACAATTTGCTTTTAAAGAACTATCCGGAAACGGAGACACTCAGGAACAAGGATTTAAAGATTTGGGCGAAGCCGTAATAAGCGGACTGACATTGGGATACTGCGGAAGAGGCGCACTCGCAAAAGCAGGTACAGATGTAGCCGGAATGAGCAGATTAGATGCAATAGCAAGTACATTCAAACGCTCAACCGTAACGGATGTCTGGAGCGCATTAAGAAGCGGCAACCTAAAAACCAACCTTCAAACTAATTTAGGGAATCTTTGGAATGGTATAACCTCCGGATTTACTTCATTGAAAGACAGATTTATTGGTGCAAGCGAAAGCACTAAACCGATTACGGTTAAGATTGACACACCGGCAGCTCAAGTTGACTCTGAGGGAATACCTACCGGCATATACAGCAGAACTGCTGCCACAGCTACTGAAGTCAGAGACCCTTCAGTTGCTCAAGGATACATTAACATGAGACAGGCAGCTGAAGCACAACAACCGATGACAGCCGGTAAAAATCCTTATTTATCAGCAGACGAAGTTGAAGCAATGCTTGAGACCAGACTTGCCGGTGATCGCCAATACACAAGATTTTAAAAAACCGCGATAAAGAAACTTAATTAAGCCGGGGAATAATTCTCCGGCTTAGTTGTATAATTTGTCCATTATGGAGTTAATATCTTTCATCATTGAAGTGAACTGCTCTATAGTAAGGCTCTGTGCCCCGTCAGACATTGCCTTGTCAGGATTGTGGTGTACTTCAATCATCAAGCCGTGCGCACCCGCAACCAGAGCGGCTTTTGCCATAGGCGCAATCAGGTAACGTCTTCCCGTAGCGTGGCTCGGATCAGCAATAACGGGCAGATGCGAATATTTTTTAATAATCGGAATTGCCGCAACATCAAGGGTATTTCTTGAATATGTCGAATCAACGCCCTTAATGCCTCTTTCGCAAAGAATGACATTAAGATTGCCGGCATGCATTATATGTTCCGCGGCAAGCAAAAACTCTCTTATAGTCGCTGCGGGACCTCTTTTGAGCATTACGGGCTTTTCAACTTTACCGACAGCCTTTAACAGCTTGAAATTCTGCATATTTCTTGCGCCGATTTGAATAATATCCGCATAATCGTTAACGAGTTCAACGTCCTGACTGTCCATGACTTCCGTAACTATTAAAAGTCCTGTTTCTTCCCGTGCTTCGGCAAGATATTTAAGCCCTGTTTCTTCAAGCCCCTGAAAGTCATAAGGGCTTGTTCTCGGTTTAAACGCGCCGCCTCTCAAAACTTGCGCTCCTGTCTTTTTAACGGCTCTTGCAACGCTTAATAAGCCTTCCTTATCGTCTTCAACGCTGCAAGGACCTGCCATGATAACCGGCGGCTCATTACCTCCGATTTTGACGCCAAAGCCCAAATCTATAACGGTATCTTCTTTTTTGCTTTCTCTGCTTGCAAGCTTAAAAGGCTCCTGTATAATCTTAATTTCTCTTACACCTTCCATAGAAGCTATGGATTCCGGCTGAATTAATCTTTTATCACCTATTGCGGCGACAACGGTCATAATTTCGCCACGGTTCAATATAATTTTGAAACCCAGACTTTCCATTCTTGAAACTACATTTTGTATCTGTTCTTCGGGCGTGCCCGGCTCCATAACGATAATCATAAATTGCCTCTCTTAATATCTGATTTAACTTAATTAAATTATAGTTATTTAAACTGATACAATCAATGAAAGTTTTTTCTTTTAGGGGAAAAACCGTTTAATTGCAAGAGAAATATAGCGTTTCTCGCCCTGTTCTTAAAGGTTCTGCGGGATAATTTATTTACACTGAAAAATCTCAAAGATTTATTTCTTTCAGGCAAATACGGATTATTAATTAAACAGGAAGAAAGAGTAAAATAATAACTTTCTCTAAATCCAACCTTCATCTTAATTTTTCCAAATATTAACAAATTAAGTTAAATGTAAATTCAAAAATTGTAAAAAAATTATACTTATAAAATTTGCCGAAAAAATTCACGAGATGGCTAATTCAAGATTTTCACCGATTGTTTCATTCATTGTTCCACACGTAACCACACTGCACTCTTTTTCGGCATCAAACTCAATTTTGATTATGTTATCGACTTGCGAGCTTTCCTTGATTTCATCAATATGAGTAATTAAAATAATTTGTTCAAAGTCATGGGAAAGATTGCTCAAGAGCTCCACGACATTATTGCGCCTGTTTTCGTCAAGAGAGCCGAATACTTCGTCAAGAATAAGGAGCGACAATGCTCTCCCTGATCTTTGAGCTATAAGTTTTGATATGGCAAGCCTGATGCAAAGATTCGCCACATCTTCTTCACCGCCGGAAATAACGGCTTTAATATCGGCAGATTCATCTTCACGAAGACAAATATCATATTTTTCGTTTAATTCTAAAATATTATACCTTCCGTCAGTCAGTTTGCTCAAATAGTCACTCGCCAAATCGGATATTTCAGGACGAATCTGTTCGTTAAGCCTGTCAAGAAACAGCCCGTAAAATCTTTCCAACTCAAGCAGCTGATTGAATTGAGTTTGTTTATCTTTTAAAATTGCCAGTTTTTCTTTAAAAATGTTTTCGCTCTTAATAATTCTGTCCAAAATAGCGGAAACTTCCTTTAAATCCCCTTCTGTCAGCAAAACTTCTTTTTGCAGAGACAAATATAAATTCTGTTTTTCAACAATTTCTTTTTCTGCATTCTGATAATCGTCTTCAGAGTATGTAAAAGTTTTGAGGCGTTGTTCACAATCGAATTTTTTTGTTAACAAAATTTTTGAATTTTTTTCGGCTTCTTCAAAATTTCTATCAATTTTGCTTTTGTTTTCCATAGAAACTTTTAACGAAATACCCTCTTCGTAAAGAATTTTCAGATTTGTATATTCTTCTTTCAAAGAAGCAAGGACCGCTTCATCATAGCCTGACGGAATATCGTTAAGATTTTTCTTTATTTGTAACAAGGCTTCGTTTTTAGATGCAAGTTCCTGATTTAATTGTTTAAGAGCCTTTTGAGTTTCCTCAAACAGAACCGCAGCTTTATTGAGCTCTGCAAATTCTTTTTCGGCTTCAATATATTTTGCTTTTAATACTGTGAGTTCCTTCGGTTCTTCTTTTAAAAACTTTTCTTTTTCCGAAAGCTCGTTTAATTCCTTTGTTACCGCATCAATTTGCTTTTTAAAATCATCAGTTACCTGCGTAAATTCGCCCTTCAACGACCGTTTGCAGGTTGGGCATTCTCCTGCTTCACCTTTTTCTATTATTAAAGACAAAGATTTTGCTGTTTTGTCCAGCTCTTTTTCATTTTGTTTAATGAGAGTAGCCGTTTCCTGTTTTTGAGAAGCCCAATTATGCTGAGCTGCTTCAATGTCTGTTTTTATTTTTTGAAGTTCGCCTTTTAGAACAGCCGTTTTATCCTGAACGTTGTTATGTTCTTTGATTTTGATTTCAAATTCCCTGATTTTGGCTTCGATTTTTTCTGTTTCGTTTTTGATATTTCGCTCGTCAGAGAGATATTTTTGTTTAAGGATTTCATTTTTTTGCAGTTTTTCCTGTTCGAGAATCAGTTTTTCCGTTTGTCTGTATTTTTCGACAAAAGGCTTTATTTCCTCAAATCTTATAGATTTTATCTCGATTTCTTCTTGTTCTTTTTTCAAAATCTCAAGAGTTTTGGTTAAATCTGTTATTTTGTCATTTGTAAAGCTCAATTCCGTAGAGAGTTTTGTAAACTCTTCCTTCTTCGTTTTTAGCTCATTCCATTGCGGCTGAAGTTTGCCTAATTCTGCGGCAAAAATTTCCAATTCTCTTCGTTTATTTTTAATAATATTTTCTATTGAAGCTATTTTTTCCTTGTATAATTTCTTTTCTTCCTTCAGAGAATCAATATCTTCCAGTCCCTGCCTCATAACCGTCATTTCTCTATCGAGATTATTCTTATCAACACGGACTTTATCCCTTGCGGTTCGTATTTTTTCATAATCCAATATTTTATTTATAAAAAGTTTTTTTTCGGCAGGAGGCATATTAGCGAGAAAATTCAATTCTTTTTGTCCCGTAAAATAAGTATTAAAAAACTCCTGTCTTGTCATTCCCAATATGCTGATGAGTTTTTTGGTAACTTCTCCCTGCGAAATTGCTATCGGCGTTTGCGAACTTCCGTGATAAAGCTCCGCTTTTACAAGTTCGCGAACTACCTTGTAAGTTTCATTTTCCAAAGAAAAAACGAGCTCAACCCTGACCTTTGCTTTCTCACCGGAATTTGCATATTTTGCGGCTTTATTCCAAATTATGGTATCTTTTGTATTTCTTACAGCGTCAGTTCCGTATATTGCCCACGATATAGCTTCCAAGAGAGTGCTTTTGCCTGTTCCGTTATCTCCGACAACGGCAGTAACACCGTTTTGAAAAAAAATTTCGCTGTCGGCATGCTGTCTGAAATTTTTAAGTTTTAAAGAAATTAAGCGCATATTATGCCGTAAAATATTAGAATAATGTAAATTATAAATTAAAATATTTTCTGTTGCCGTCTTTTTAGATTAAAGATTTATTTGGGAATTAAAAAACAAACAATATAGAGTTATAATTTAAACTAAAATAAAAAAACTTTTAACAAAATTAAAAAGGAACTTGGCAATGTTTAAGAAAAATGACGACAGCCATGAATTTAAGCCCATCCTTACTGAAATAGAAGAAAATCCGGTAAGCCCCGGTGGCAGGATAATTTATTGGACAATTGTTACGGTGTTCGTATTTACAGCATTGTGGATGTATTTCGGCAAAGTCGATATAGTTGTTTCCGCAAGGGGAAAAGTTTTTCCGCAGGGTGAAGTTAAAATTATACAACCGCTTGATACAGGAGTTGTAAGTTCAATACTTGTTCAAGCCGGTGATTTTGTAAAAAAAGGACAGGTTTTGATGGAGATAAACCCTTCGACCATTGAACCGCAATTATCATCAATGCAGGAAAACCTGGAAAGAGTTCAGCTCGAAAGAGGAAGGCTTGCCGCAACAACAGGCATAGGAAGCGCTAAAAACGTAGGAGGAAATTCCGAAGATGCAAGAACGCAGCGTAGTTTATACACATCAGCCGTAGGTTCCATTAACAGCCAAATTGCCGCTAAAAAAATTGAGCTCCAACGATTATCAACGCAAATCGAATCTCTTAATGCCGAAATAAATCATAATATCACCCTTCTCAGCATAGCTTCGGAAAAAGAAAGAAGGCTTGGCACCGTTATGGATTTAATCGCCAAAGACGACTATGAACGCGTACAAAACGACATTACGCAGTACAGAGCGCAAATTGACGAAGCCAATTACAAAATGCAGGAGCTGAAAGAACAAAAACGGCAAATAAATAAAGAGATATCGTATCTTTATAACGATTTCAAAGAAAAAAACCTGAAAGAACTCTCTGACAAACAAAAACAGGCAACCGAGCTTGAAGCTCAGATTAAACAGACTGTTTATGTCAAAAACAAGCAAAAGATTACGGCTCCGGTTGACGGCTATGTTGACAATCTGTTTATAAACACGGTCGGCGGAGTTGTTACACCGGCAGAAAAGCTCATGACGATTACTCCGGTTAATACCCCGCTGATGATTAAAGCGGAAGTACTCAATAAGGACATTGGTTTTGTTAAAGACGGACTGCCCGTTTCAATTAAAATAGACACTTTTGACTTCCAGAAGTACGGTATTTTAAAAGGGACAGTCAAGAGCGTCTCTAAAACCAGCATTGAAAACGAAAAACTGGGTCCCGTTTATGAGGTCTATATTATTCCTGTTGATAAAACCGTCACAGTTGAAGGCAAAACCGAGAATATTTCTTCCGGAATGAGTCTCACTGCCGAAATCAAAGTAGGAAAAAGAAGAGTTATCGAGTTCTTTATCTATCCTCTCATTAAGTACATGAACGAAAGCATTAATGTAAGATAAGCGCGTTTGTTGCAAATATTTTACAGGTTACATACCCGTGCATGGCTGAGAATGACCTGCTTTAAGATTCTTCTTTCATTCAGGGTTTATTGAGTGATTCGAGATGAGAATGAATCATTTTTATAACCGCATCTTCGCTGCAGCAGTTGTCCCACCATTGCAACGCCTCTTTATGCATTCTTTCAAGGGTTTCTTCGTCATTTAAAATTTTCGGCACAATCTTGTGAATATGTTTCCAATCATATACCCTGTGAGCCGGCGCACCGTTATAAAAAGAGGCTTTAGGCAAATCCTCGCATATCACAATGCAGCCAAACCTTAACGCCTCAAAGAAGCGAAACGTCTCAAAAGAAGTCCCCCTGGGCACAAGACAGATTTTTGAGTTCATAAGCCTTTCCGAATAAGGATATTTGGATATTTCTCCTCCGTGCAGGAAATTATCCAACAAATCAATCTGAACCTTGCATTCGGGATTTTCTTCTGAAAATTTTTGGGTATGAGAAAGCATTTGTATTCTTGAAAGCGTTTTAGGCGAGGGGATGAGCTTTTTCTTCCAAGACAGCTTTGAGTATTGAGTGACGCTTCCGGCAAAATAAATATCAATCTCTCTGTCTTTAATGGGTATCAGGCTAACATCCTCCTGTTTATAATACCCTAATGGTATATGAAGAACTTTATCCCTTAAAGAGCTTCTCATACCGTGCTTCAGCATTGAAGGAAGCCTCATTTTCATTGTTCTGAAGTGATTCAACATTGAAAGAAACTGGAGCCAGTTGAAATCCTGATTTAAGGTAAAACCTGAAGCAGGACAAACCCCGTAGCACTTTATAACCGCTTTTACGTCCTTAAGATATTCGGGATATCTGCACCATTCATCACCAAGCAGTATAACAATAACATCATCGCCCACTTCGGGCAGACTGTTGACTTTTCTCGTAATATAGACTTTATGTCCATTTAAAATGCCTGTTTTTGACAGATCAGCCAAGATTTTCCCGAAATAATTTAAATTAACATCAAGCATATAAGGTGATTCGTTTATAATCTCATCCAGCTTTGCCACGTCCATATTCTTCAGTACTACGTTAAAACTCATAAATTTTCCGTTTCTGCATTTTTTAATTTTAATATTTATAAAAAAAATATTTAGCAGGGATAAAAGTATTATGCAATAACCTACCTGCTTAATTTTTTAAAAATTCTGCCTTTAACTAAAACGATAAAAACCTTATTTGTGAGCGTTGAAAAATTCATCCTTTTACCCGAACAACACCCAAGAATTATTGACGAAAATCCACAAAAAGTCAGAAATAAAAAAACACGCTAAACATACGCTAAACCTATGGAAAACATAGGGTTTTGAGCATACTTTTTTAGGGAATGGTGACAAATAGTTAAAAAGCTCATTTTTTCTATTTGTCACCATGACCCTTTGCGGAGGTGAAAAATGGCGGAAACGATGAGTTTTCGACATTTTGACACTGAACGATGGGGACGTAAGACGAAACAAAAAACGAAGTTTTTTGAATTCGTCAACAGTCCCTTTTGACCTTTTTTCACGATTTTGCATCCTGTTTGCAGCCTTTTTTGACCAAAATGCACCCAAATTCAGGATGCAGTGCACCCATAAAAAGGCAACCTGCACCCATGCAAAAGGTAACATTTACCT
>CAZXPD010000023.1:0-38871 GCA_964643065.1 uncultured Gammaproteobacteria bacterium
TTACAAAATAGGTTGCAAAAAGGCTGCAAATAGGATGCAAAATTCAATGTTTTTTTACAAAACCAAACCCGAACCCCTCTAAAAATCAAAACCCTTTCTACTTTATGGGGCGGAGCCCGGGCATAAAAACTCTCTAATAATAAATAAATCAGGAAAGACAAAACAACGAGCATTAATCCAAAAATTCTAAAACACTCTTGCCTACTACGTACTAACAAATTTCACCAAAACAAAATAGGTTGCAAAAAGGCTGCAAATGGGATGCAAATAGGTAGCAAAAAACACAAAAATTTCGCAACCGAACAAAATAAATAATAAAAGCTGACGATTTTGAATAGAATATACAGAATCTTTTTATTGGATTTCTGCGGTCTCAGTTACAAGCGGTATCCTGAATCCGAAGGTGCTTCCTTCTCCCACCTTGCTATGTACGAAAACCTGTCCTTTATGATGCTTTTCAACAGTAATTTTTGTCAAATGCAGACCGAGCCCGGTTCCTTTAATAGTATGGGTTTTGGTTTCCACCCTGTAAAACCTGTCAAAAATCCTTCCCAGATGTTCTTCAGGAATACCGATTCCGTTATCCTCGACTGATACCTGCAAATAATTGCCCGTCCTGTCAATTTCAGCTTTGACCTTAATTCTTCCGCTTTCGTTGGAGTATTTGATAGCGTTTGATAATAGGTTTTTAAGGACTCTTTCAATGCTTTCAGCATTAATATTGACTTTTGGGATGTCAGGCTCAACCATAGTCGAGAATGCAAGTCCTTTTTCTTCGGCGAGAACTTTCATAGACTTTAGAGTTATATCAATGATGGGACCGATATCGCACATGCATTTTTCAAGCTCTACATTGGGCGATTCAAGTCTTGAGAAGTCAAGTATATCGTTAACAAGTTTGTTGAGCCTGTCTGCTTCCTGATACATAACAGAAATGAATTCTTCTTTGGTTTTGTCGTCAAATTCACTTGAGAAGTTATGAAGAGTATCAATATAGCTCCTGATGACCGTTACAGGAGTTCTAAGCTCATGGCTCACATTGGAAATAAAGCTGTTTTTGAGCTTGTCAATTTCGTCTTCCTTGGTTATGTCGTGGATGATAATTATATAGCCCAAATATTCCCTGTTGAGTGAGAATATGGGGGATATTAGCACCAATGCCACTTTTTGGTTTAATTTAAGATTAAACTCAAACGGCTTAATTTCAAACTCTTCTAAAGGAACGTCTTTAAACTTTCTGATTTCCTCTGTGAAGCACAATTCGCCGTTTGTGTCACAATAATCCTGAATTTGGGTATTGAGAATATCATCAGACTTTGCTTCCAATAGCTTAAGAGCGGCATTATTTACGAGAATAATCTTGTCGCGCTTATCACATACTACAACCCCGTTTGCGATACACATCAAAACAGCTTCAAGTTTATTTCTCTCATAAGTAAGCTGGTCTATGTTCTTTTCCTCATAGCTTCTCAGCCTGACGGACATTTCATTAAAAGTATCAAATAACTGCTTAATTTCACCCCACAAATCTTTTGATTCGAGAGTTAAACCGAATTGACCGGATGAAAGCCGCTTTACGCCGTCGGATAATAATTTAAGCTGTCGTGTAATGAGCGAAGTATTGATTAAAACGGCAGTAATAGACAAAAGCCAAGCAAAAGTAAAAATCCCGAGCATAAAATTACGTGCTGTTTTACGGATATCGTTCATTGTCTCCCCGCTGAGACCAAGTTGAATTGAGCCGATAACCTGTTTAATGCCGGCTGTTTCATAAATTATGGGACTGCTTACTTCAATTTTCTCGGTTAACTTATCGGGGGAATAATTTTTGCTTGTAATGGTAAAGAGAACTTTTTTCTTGTTGTCTCTAAAGATAATGTATGCAATATCCTTATTGCTTTCCAGAACCATTTCAGCTCTGTTTTTGACATTTTGGTAGCTGTCCGAATTTTGACCGTTTAATATTAAATCGTAACCTTCAACTGATAGAGTTTTAGAGAGAACGACTCCAAAATTATAATAATTTTGAAAAATTGTTTTCTGAATGCTTTCAATAACAATCCATGCCGTAAAAACAATCAAGAGCGAACTTAAGACTGTTCCCAGAATTAAAAGTTTACTCCTTGCGCTTAAGTTATAAATTATATTGCCGACATTATTTTCCGGCTCTGTGATTTTTTCCGTATTACCCATATCCCCTCGGAAGGTTATTGTAAACCTGACAATATCTGATTACTTATAGATTTTAACGTGGCAAATACACCCATGCCGTTACTTGCAACAGCTTCAAAACTTGGAAATCCGTCTTTGTTAAGATCGTCTTCCAATGTTTCCAAACTAATACAATCATCCATGTCTCTCTTGTTATATTGGAAAACAATGGGGATTTTGCCAAGAGATAATCCATAGCTTGCTAGGTCTTCCTGAAGTTCTTTAAAGCAGTCAATATTTTCCTGCCTTTTTTCCGGTCTTGAATCCGCTACGAAAATTATGCCGTCCACACCGTTGAGAACAATTTTCCTGACGGCAGCATGTTCCTCTTGCCCGGGTGTTGTATAAAGACTGAAACTTGTGTTAAAACCTTTAACCGTCCCTAAGTTAATTGATAAAAAATCAAAAAAGAGCGTTCTTGCATTAAGCCCTTCAAGAGCTGTCATTTCGCTTCTTATGCTGGAATCCAGTTTATTATAAATAAAAGTTACGTTGGTTGTCTTGCCGCTTTCACCAATACCGCAGTAAACTATTTTGCAGCTGACTTTTTTATCCGCGTAATTAACAAATACCACTTTATTCTGCCCGTAATTTATTGGATGTATTCATAGAACAAAAATGTTTAATGTATTAATTTTATATCATTTTTAATTATCTTCAAAATTATTAAGCAATTCAAGATTGAATAAATGTTTGATTGATTTTTTTTTGTTTACGCAATTGTGTTTTTCAAATAACTTATTTCACCTCAAAACCTTATTTTAAAAGCATTACACCACATATCAATTTTGTAAAACATAAAAATAATTAGATTTTATTATGGACACTTTGGCTTAAAATTTAAGTATAATTTTTCCGAATTAAGACTGAATATTAAAAAAAATTTACAAGTAAAACAAATGTAAAAATAGAAATGCAAATTTTATGCTAGTATAAATATAATGTTTGGTTTGTTCGGTAATGGCATGAATTTAAAATCTCTTTTTAAAGGTATTCGCTCCTACGAATGTTATAAAGATTTTCCCGATGCTGTAATAGTTATCAGCTATTCTCAAAATGTAAGGTTTTGGAATAAGCGCGCAAAAAAGATTTTTGGATACACCGAAAATGAAATTTTGGGGAAAAATATCGGTCTTATTTTCAGCGATGATTCTGAAAAAATCGGTACTGTATTGGGAAAAGATAAGCCAATTATTTTTAGCGCAAGAACAAAAGAAGACAAAGAAATTTTTGTTGAAATTTCATGCGTTGATATTAAAGAAAATGAAGATATTCTTATTTGTGCAAGAGATGTTTCAAAAAATCAAAAAATTCTCGAAAAACTTCTTTTAGAATATGAAAACTCTCATAAAATAATTAAAAATAAGAGTAGTTTTATTGCTGATTTATCCAATGATTTGAGAACACCGTTGCATTCGATTATCGGATTTTCTCAGGCATTAATAGATGGTTTGGGCGGTGATTTGAACGAAAAACAAATGAAATATGTCACAATAATTGACAAAAATTCCAACAGCCTTCTTGCTCTTTTGAGTAATGTTCTCGATCTTTCAAAAATTGAAGCAGGGAAAATGGAATTCAACTTTAAACATTTTGATGTCATTCAGCTAATTCATGCCGTATTGGAACAAATGACAGCACAATTAAAAGATAAAAAGATTGAGCTTTCATCTGATTTGACGGATGTGGTCAAAAGAAATATATTTTCCGACGAAAATATGCTCCGTCAGGTGCTTTTGAATATTCTCAACAATGCCGTAAAATTCACGGAATCAGGTTCGGTTTCGCTCAAGGTTATGCATCCTGACCTTGAATTTTTAGACTATCAAAGAATTGAGGTTCCGCCTGAATATACTGATAAATCATATTTAATGTTTTCCGTGACGGATACGGGGATAGGTATAGCCGAAAACGAACTTAACAATATTTTTGACGAATTCAGAACTGTGGACAAAAATATTTCAAAAAAATACGGCGGTACAGGACTTAGCCTCGCTATTACCAGAAAACTTCTCTCTGAGCTTGGCGGTATTATATGGGTAGAAAGCGAACAGACTCAGGGATCTACATTCTCTTTTATCATACCCGTAGAAAGACCTAAACCAACCGAAGCAAACGGCAATGACATCTGATACAAGACAAAGACTGCCTGAATGGATTAAGCGTCCTGTACCTATGTACGATGCTCAATCTGATATTAACAGAATTCTTATTAAAACAGGACTGAATACAGTATGCAACAGCGCCAGATGTCCTAACAGATGCGAGTGTTTTTCGAAAAACACTGCAACTTTTATGATACTTGGCGATACCTGTACGCGAAACTGCAGATTCTGTTCGGTATTAAGCGGAATACCTGCCGAGGTTAACAAGAATGAGCCCGATTTAATAGCAAAAGCTGTACTAGAACTCGGGATTAATTACGCGGTAATTACTTCGGTAACAAGAGATGACCTTAATGATTATGGTTCACAACATTTTGCGGACACCATAAAAGCGATTAGAACTGCTGATAAAAATATCAAAATTGAAGTCCTTGTTCCTGATTTTTGCGGCGACCAAAATGCGATTCAAACCGTTGTGTCCGCAAAACCCGATGTCTTTAATCACAACATAGAAACTGTGAAAAATTTGTATCCTAAAGTAAGACCCGAAGCTGACTATGAACAGTCATTGAATGTGTTGAAGTATGTTAAAGAAATTAACCCTTCTATACTTACAAAATCAGGTATTATGGTCGGACTTGGCGAGAGTTTTGAAGAAATATCCGAAACGTTCAATGACCTTAATAGTATAGGATGCAATATTGTAACTGTTGGACAATATATTCAACCGACAAAAAACCATTTGCAAACAGACAGATTTCTGCATCCCGATGAATTTAAGGAAATTGAAAAAGAAGCAAAGACTGTCGGAATTAAAAATGTTTTTTGCGGTCCCCTTGTCCGAAGCTCATATAAAGCAAAGGATGTTTTCGGTCAAATTTAAAAAATAACTCCACTGTCTGATTAGAATTGGGGTTTATAGATTTATCATATCTATTGAAAGATTTTATCTAATGCTTAATCGAAATATGCAGATTTGGAATTAGAGGAGAATTTATATGAAAAAGATTTTAATTTTATTTTTACTGACAGCTTCTATTATTGCATTTTCGAGTTTCAGGGCAAATTCGCAAATATCTTTTACTTTTGGCTACAACAGCTGCAATTATGATAACGCATATTTGTGCGATCCTGGTTGGTATTTTGATTCATACCTTTACCCGTATTATCGTCCGTATGGGTATCATTATTTCAAAAATGAACGCGATTTTTACCGCTATTTTAATTTAAACAGGAGCCAATATAATCAAGCAATAAGATACCGGCAGGATGCCAGAAACAAAATTAGACCGTTGTATAATGAATTCTTTCGATATAACAGAGAATTGGACAAACTTAGAAGATCTCACGGCAGCCGTGATCAAATTGACAGGCATCAACGGGAAATTAACGAAATTAACAGGCAAATGTCTGAAATCAGAATGAGATATCAAAATAATTTTAATTCGATGTTGAATGACAGACAAAGAGACAGGATGCGGGATTTTCAGCCTCACTGGTCAGAAGGCAGGGGACAAGGGGGACATCAAGAGGGACACTGACGATAATTTTTCCCATACATTTTTCAACTGAGTTAAAATATGTATTATTGAAAACTCGGTGAAGAATAATGAAAAAAATCCTTTATATGACGATACTGGCTTTTGTTGCATCGAGCTGTTGTTCAGAGTGTATTAAAGCTCAAATTATATTTAACGATATCACTGCACAAACAACTACAAGTAATATCGGCAGTTATTCTCAATCCCCCGGTAACAACAAAAATACCGCCGTAAATTACAAATATATGAAAAAAAATCAGGGAAGAATTGATCAGTATCTCAAACTGTCAGATGAACAGGAACAACAATCAAAACAAATTCGCGTTGACGGTATGAAAAAGATGAAACCGCTTTACGATGTGTTATATCAGGAGAACAGGAAGCTCAACAAACTCAAACTCAATAACGGAACATTTTCCGAAATTGATGCACAAAAAAAGATTGTAAACGAACTCCATAAAAATATAGATGAAATTCAGAATCAAAATATGACACAATATATCGAACTTTTAACTCCCGAGCAAAAACAAAAGTTTGACGAGTTCCAGAAAAAACGAATGATGCAAATAAAATCTGTCGATTAGTCATCAGCAGGCTGATTTAATTCACATAATAAGCAGGCTTTATGTTTTTGATACTTTTACTGCTTTTGTCATGAATATCCAACACAAAAAGCCTGAAAGCGAACCAATGACATCTGCCGTAAAATCAAGAAAATCACAAGACCTGCCGGGCACAAAATATTGGTGGATTTCATCAGATGCGCTTAAAAGTCCTGCTATACCCAAAAATAGAAGCAGTTTGTATTTATAGTTGGTTTTATTGATATTGAACGCAAATGCGAGTAAAAAACCCAATATAAAATATTCTGCAATATGTGCTGTTTTATCATAACCGACTATATTAACCGTAAGAGCATGCGAAGACATGTGCCATATAAACACATAATATATTAATGCTGGAAAATATCGTAAAAAAGCCTTAACTTTTATCAATATTTTTTAAATCCGGTTTCTTGAGACAGAACGATATTTCTGATTCTCAATCTATCAATGTTTATTTTTCCGGCAGTGGTGTTTATTTCAAGGTACCTATCGGTAAGATAAATAATTTCACCTGTCAGCATTTTTCTTTTAAAAAAGCCGATTTCAACCATATCTCTTGCCTCGCCGCTTGAAACCGAACGAACAAACTTCTCTCTTCCGTTTTCTGTTTTCATTTCAACTATGCCTCTGACAATATGAGTGATTTTTCCGTGAATAGGATTTTGGTTGGGAAGTACCAGTGTGTCAGCAAACGCAGCAGATGCTGAAGTTAAACAAAGCATCGAAAAAATAAATAAAACAAAGCATTTAGAAATTTTGAACATAATTTTTACCTGTATATTTCAGCTGATATTATTTTATATTCTTATCCGCAAAATTAGAAGGGGTTTATGAAATACGTCTCTAAAAATCCGTTTTCCTCGCATCTTCAATTATTTGGATATATTGTTACGAAAATTTTACATAAACTTAGATTAACGTTCAGCTGAAACAGCCGTGAATACAGACTTTCTAGTGGATTTAAACCATACGGTTGATGAAAGTGTTTTAAATATAACTAAAAATATAAATAAGTGTATAAGGTGAAAGGGGTTTCTATGAACAATTTTTACGGCAATTCTTATTCTAAAGTCGAAAGACAAAAAAATCCGCTTTTAGAATTATGGGAAAATCAACATCCCGTTATGTACTGGTGGTTCGGATTAACTTCACTCAGCCTTTGTTCACTGTATATAATTTTATTCACGAAATTTTAAGAGAGTTCTTCTAAAATTTCATCGGAAATATCAAAGTTTGCCCAGACATTTTGAACGTCATCGTGACTTTCTATTGCATCAAGGAGTCTCAAAAGATATTTAGCGGTATCTTTATCTTCAACTGCAACAGTGTTTTGAGGAATTCGTGTTACTTCAACGTTTTTTAAGGCATACCCTTCCTTCTCTATTGCTTCTGCAACGGACTGAAGAATATCAGGGTTTGTCATTATTTTATATTCATCGTCTTCCTCTGAAAAATCATCTGCGCCTGAATTTATGGCGTCTTCAAATAACTTGTCATAATCGATATTATTTTTTGCTATCGAAATAACGCCGAATTCTTTAAAAATCCATCCGACGCAACCTGTTTCGCCGAGGTTGCCGTTATTTTTGTTGAAATAACTTCTTATATCACCTGCGGTTCTGTTTCTGTTATCTGTTACGGCTTCTATAAGTACGGCTACTCCGCCCGGTGCATAACCTTCATAGGTGATGTCTTCAAAGTTTCCCCCATCTGCTGAACCTGCAGCTTTTTCAAGCAATCTTTTTACATTATCATTAGGCAAGCCAATGGCTTTTGCTTTATCAATCGCACTCCTTAATCTGAAATTTGCGTCGGGATTGGCTCCGCCGATTTTTGCCGCGACCAGAATTTCTCTGGAATATCTTGCAAACGATGCTCCTTTTTGTGCATCAACTTTCGCTTTTTTTCTTTTAATTGTTGCCCATTTGGAATGACCGGACATAAAACTCTCCTGTTAATTTGATTACTGAATAAATTATAACAAAAAACTCTTACATCATCTTTCTTTGTATTTGAAATTGCCAGCACTCAAAAGATTAAGATTTGTTAAGCTAAATAATTATTATATACTTTTTCTATAATTAGCTATTTGTGAGAGTTTAAGCTGATTAATCTCAAAATCATTTCCGATGCTTATCTTGTAACAGGCAATTTTTAACAATTGTTTTTTTTTATATATATAAGATAAGAGAGGTAGATATCCATATATATTTTTCAAGGAGGAGTAAGATGGTAAATCCTTTATTTCAACCGTTATTCCAACAGGGTTATCATATAGCGATTGGTTCATGCAGATATAATGACAACAAAGCTATTAACAGTCCGGAAAATGTAGCACTTATTCAAAGCCTTATGGATCCGAGTTTTAGTGCAAGCTCACGAACATCAGGCAGCGAATATCAAACTGGAACAAGCGGCAGCCGAGGCGGAAGTTATGACAGCGGATATCAGGACACCGGTTCGTTTGATTTTTATGGAAACACCGGTGCAAAAGGATCGGCAAGCGGGACAAGTGTTTTTAATTCGTTCCTGGATGAGGCAATAACCGGAGGTTCCGGTTCTGATATGAGAACCACTTCATGGTTTTTAGGGCTTACCGGCAGACAGATGGACAGCTGGGGAATCAAAAATAACGTAGGACAAAATGACAGAATTGAGCTTGGCAATATAATTGCAGGACGCGGTGAATACAGCGATACCGGAAGAACTCAAGGAGCATATCAGTTGGGAGGAGGATCCCTACAAGGAATGTCCTTTGAAGAGAAGTTACAGACAATGCAAGCAGAAATAATGTCCATGAGAGAATCGAATGCAAAATTAACAGAAACAAACAATAAGCTCCAAACAAGAGATAATATCGAAAGCGCAATACAGCAGCTTGAAGCAAAGGGACTAAGCAAAGATGAAATTGCAAAAGAACTCGGCTACGGAAATAAGGCAGGGTTAGACAAAGCTGTCAAAGAAAATCCACAGGAAGTAGCTTCTAAACTAACGGAAAATGCGTCAAAACTTGATGCAGCTCACCCTGAAGCAAAAGTTTCAGAAACTCTAGCTCAAAACAACGTGAAAGATAGCGAACAGAGCGGACAACAAAATCCGACCGAGCAATCAGATAAGCCTCAAGATAATGTAGTATCAACAGAAACAGCAGGGCAACCAACCGGCGCAGGTGGCGATACTGTTTCCAGTGCAACACCAAGCGGAACCGGCACGGAAGGCAACGCAGCAAGTGCATCCGGTACAGGCGGTGATGGTGGCAGCGGGGGCTCCGCAGGCGGCGGTGGTGCAACAGTATAAATAAATTTAATCTAACGGGATAGGTAAAGGTTTACTCATACTTGATTTTAAGAGAGGACTAAAGTCCTCTCTTCTTTGTGTATAAGTACAAACTAATTATTTAGTGCGTCAATACAAGCAGTACATAAACCTGAATGCTCTGAACTTTCTCCGACACTTTCAGAAAATTTCCAGCATCTTTGGCATTTTTCGCCTGATGCAATGGTTACATATATGACGTAACCGTTTTCCTCGTATTCGTTCAGAATTCCCTCAGGTTTGCCGCCGTTATTAAGAATATTAGCCTGAGAAACTATAAACACGGATGAAAGTTCATTTTCCATGTTTTTCAACAAAGAGAACATTTCGGGATTATTTGCCGTACTTATGAATACAGCCGCTTCAAGTGAACTGCCTATTTTTTTCTCAGCTCTTACCGGTTCGACGGCTTTGGTTATAATTTCTCTAAGTTCAAGAATTTTAGCCCATTTATCGTTAATTTGTTCGTTTAGGAATTCAGGTTTGACTCTGGGCCAAGCTGAAAGCAGAATACTCTCAACTCCGGCTTTTTGAGCTTCGGGAACAAATTCCCAAATGTCTTCGGCAAGATGCGGGGTAACCGGTACCAACAGTTTTGTCAACACACTTAATATTTCATACATAACAGTCTGGCAGGATTTTCGTGACAATGAATTTTTACCTGCCGTGTAAAGTCTGTCTTTTGAAATATCAAGATAAACCGAACTGAGGTCAACCGAGCAGTAATTCTGCATAATTTGGTAATATCTGTAAAATTCATAACTTTCAAAAGCGAATGTAACATTTTCAATGAGTTTTTGAAGATTATGAAGAGCATATTTGTCTATATCAGACAAATTCAGATATTCTACATAGTCTTCTTCGGGATTGAAATCGTTAAGATTTCCAAGCAAAAATCGGCAAGTGTTTCTGATTTTTTTGTAAACTTCTACGAGCTGTTGAATAATATTTTCGCCGATTCTTACGTCGTTTGTATAATCAACGCTTGCAGTCCAAAGTCTCAGAACATCAGCACCGTATTTAGAAACTATGCTTTGCGGATCAACCACATTGCCGATACTTTTGCTCATTTTTCTGCCTGCACTGTCAAGCACAAAGCCATGTGTCAGGACTGATTTATACGGTGCAATTCCGTTAATGGCAACACTCGTCAGAAGTGATGACTGGAACCATCCTCTGTGCTGGTCGGAGCCTTCAAGATAAAGCTCTACGGGGCTCCCGCCAAGTTCGTCATTTCTGGCATCAACAACGGCTCTATGTGTTATTCCGCTGTCAAACCAAACATCCATAATATCAGTTTCTTTTCGGAAATCGCTTCCCATACAGTCGGGACATTTAAATCCTCTCGGGAGTATTTCCTCGGCGGAATATTTTACCCAGGCGTCGGAAGATTCTTTTTTGAATAATTCAGCAACGCTGTTAATACTTTCTTCGTTAATGATGGCTTTACCGCATTCTTCACAGTAAAAAACCGGTATAGGAACCCCCCAAGCTCTTTGTCTGCTGATACACCAGTCTGAACGAGATTCGACCATATTATAAATTCTTTGGTAATTGTTTGCAGGTATCCATTTTACGTCGTCGATAGCTTTTAATGCAGTATCTCTGAATGCTTCTACATTAATAAACCACTGCTCTGTGGCTCTGTATATAACCGGACTTTTACATCTCCAGCAGTGTGGGTAACTGTGTAGTATTTCACCTGAAGAAACAAGAGCGTTTCTTTCTTTAAGTTCTTCAACAATGAGGTCGTTTGCTTTGTTATATCTCAGTCCCTGAAACTTGCCGGCGTCTTCGTTAAATATACCCTTGTCCGTTAAAGGAGAGAGTACTCCCAGTCTGTATTTATTACCTACCTCATAATCTTCAAGCCCGTGTCCCGGAGCTGTATGAACTGCGCCTGTTCCTGTATCAACCGTAACATGGTCACCGAGTATAATTAAACTGTTTCTGTCATAAAAAGGATGCCTTGCATTTATATATTCAAGCTTTTCGCCCTGTGAAGTTCCTAGAACTTCATAATTGCCTTCTTCCCAACCGATATCGTTTGCAAAGCTTTCTAATAATGCAGATGCAACAATCAGAACTTCATTTGAATTGTTCGTTTTGATGAAAGAATACTCAAGTTTTGGATGCAGTGCTATTCCAAGATTAGCGGGAAGCGTCCATGGAGTTGTTGTCCATATCACAACAAAAAGCGGGTTTGACAAATCAAGTCCTGCTGCTGCATAAGCCTTCTGTGCTTCGTGTCTTTCAAATCCGAACTTAACGTAAATGCTGTGAGATTTGTGGTCTGCGTATTCAACTTCGGCTTCTGCCAATGCTGTTTCACAATTTGCACACCAATAAACCGGTTTTAAGCCTTTATAAACATAGCCTTTTTTTGCCATTTCACCGAATACTTTTACCTGTACGGATTCAAATTCAGGACTGATAGTCACATAAGGGTGTTCCCAATTACCCCATACTCCGAGCCGTTTGAATTCATTTTCCTGTCCTTTTAGGTTTTTGAGAGCAAATTCTCTGCATTTTTCCCTGAGTTCAATTTCGGTGATTGCAGCTCTTCCGCCTTTAATTGATTTCACAACGGCATTTTCAATAGGCAGCCCGTGCCCGTCATATCCCGGTACATAAGGGCTGTAAAAACCGGATTGAGATTTATATTTGACTACGATATCCTTTAGGATTTTGTTTAATGCGGTTCCTATATGGATTTTTTCGGAGCTCAGATACGGGGGACCGTCATGCAATATGAATTTAGGAGATTTTCTTCTTTGCGAGACATTTTTTTCATAAATATTATTTTCATCCCAAAATTTTTGAATCTCGATTTCTCTTAGCGATGCATTAGCTTTCATTTTGAAATCTGTTTGAGGCAAATTGAGGGTATTTTTATAGTCTTTTTTGTTTTCTTCACTATTCATTACGACAAACTCCCGCTTGGTCTTTATACTTAAATCAAGTATATGACAAAAATTTATATTAAGTTGCCTTAATTAGCAAAAAACCTTAAAATAATGCTCATATAGAAGCATACGGAGAATTAAACAATTGCTCAATAATTTGGAAGATTTAGAAAAAGGTCAGAGTGTAAAAATTAAATTTAAAATTTCCCCGATAAAATACCATGAATTGACATGTCCTATAAAAGCAGTTGAACAAGACAGAATTGGACTTGGTTTTCCCGATGAAGAAATGGAAGTTGCCAAGTATCTTTATGAAGGGCGTGAAGTTGAAGTTTTAATATATACGGACAGAGGCATTTACCTTTTTGATTCTATTGTTATAGATTCTCCGTCGGAATTTGCATTCACAATTGAACTGCCGCAGGATAAGAGCAAGATTCAGCGCAGAGAATACATTAGAATTCCATTAAGAACTGAATTTACTTTGACAAAGTTTGGGCACACCCTCAAGACGCAAACTATAAATATCGGCGGAGGGGGTTTAAGATTCAAAGCCGACAGTGAGCTGGCTATCGGAGATATTTGGAGTTTTATACTTGATTTACCGCATTTCCCCAATCCTGTTAAAGGTTTTGGGGAAATCCTATATACTTTTAAGCAGCAGGATAATATCGTATCCGTTCTGAAGTTTCTTGATATCGAAGACGACGACAGAAACAAAATAATTAAATTTTGCTATGATGTTGAATCGAAAAAATTAAAAATTCACGAAGATGCAGTTGAATAATTATTAAATAAGTTCAGTTTTCTCAAAAGATCTAATATTTAAGGTTTGATGTATCGCTTCTAAACCTTCTTTTGCAGGCAGCACAATTTTGTTAACGGGGTCAATTATTACTGCATTATTGCCCCAAGTAGCGGGTTTTGTGCTATCGGCTCCTTTATCAATTCCAATTACAACAAATGAATGGATAGAATTAAACCGTGTCCTTCCGTGAATCGGACCTCTTTGGTGTGATATGCTGAAACACGACGGCATAGCTTCTATTCCTCTTTCTTTGAACATGTTTATTAACAAAACTGTCTGTTCCAAAGAGTCAACTATTTTTTCTCTTTTCGCATATTCGCCAATGTATGCACATCTTTCTGCCATTGAGCCTAATCTGCTTGCTTCTTTAATCATTTGACTTCTGAGTGCCTCTTGAGCTTCCAGCTTGATTCTTTCTTCTCTGTAAATACCCGTTTCCTCAGTCAGATGTTTGCATCTGATTGCAGCAGGGGAGATTAAATCAGGGTATGATGCAATAAAATCGTCCAAAGCCTGAAATGCACTTGAAAAAATAATTTCCAATTTTTCTGACATTGCTGTTTTAATTGGTTTTGCAAGAGATACCGCTGGTGAAGCCTTGAACGACGGGGATATTTTTTTTGCGGAGCTGTTCCGGGTAAATGTACCTGCATTGATTGCAGTAATATTCATATACACGATCCTCAGATATAACTAAAATAATAAAACCCAACCGCGTAAAAAATTGTCATTAAATGTAATAAAAAGCAAGAATACTTAATAATTTGTATCAAAAGTAAAGTAAGGATTTATTATCACTTCAGGCGATTTACTTAGAGCGAATTCTGAATTAAAAATTAACAATAAAATTTATAAATAAACCGAGGTAATTATGAAAAAAATTATAATTGGCGTTTGCTTATCAGTTCTAATTTCTGCAGTATTTAATCTCTCAATTGCACATGCTCGAAATATTGATGTCAGAATCATAACAAATGAAGGTTTTACACTACCGATGTACAGCCCGTATTTCCCTATATGTACTGCTATTGCGCGGTATTATATTCCTGCCGCAAAATGGCAGACTTACTCAATCCAGATAACAAATGATTCACCCCGTAAAGTCGGACTGGTTATTGCTGTTGACGGAAAAAACATTATAACGGGGCAAAAATCGTTTTTAAAAAATACAGAACGAATGTATGTGCTTGAACCCTATTCATCGGGAAGTTATGAAAGCTGGTTTTCACCCCGAAGTTACGCCAATCGTTTTGCGTTTGCAAATGAAGGAAAAACAACAATCTGGCAAGACAGACCCGCTGCAGGGATTATCGCGGTTGCCGCTTACTTCAATAAAGCTTATCCGCGGAATCCAAGAAAAGAAGGCTCAGACACTTTATCACAAGTTTTTATAGATCCTGAGAACAGTTATGCTCAGAAGTTTTTTATAAAATATAATTGGAGAACCACACTGTGCAGAAAAGGAGTTATCAACTGCAATTATCCTGAAGGCGAATTTTCTGACAGCCAGGTTTATAACGAGGCATGCAGTGAATGCTCCGATGAAGGAAACGAATTATTCAATCATTAGGTTTCTGGGACAATGATTGTCTGTAAATTTGAGAACCCAGATAAAGGAAAATAAGTGCAATAAATATGCCCAGAGCTGAGAATAATATGTTGAATATAAGTGATAACGGAGTGTTGTCAACCATTTTTAAAATGCCGGATTCTATAATACCTATTACAAAAATTATAATGAATAACGATAAATAATCTTTTAAATTTTCTTTAAAAATATTAAGAATCTTTGTTAAATCGAATGCTTCTTTAAAGGAAAGATTTTCAGCAAAAACAAATTGTGACATAAAAACTAAGCTAATTCCCGTGATGAAAACAGCCAGCATAACGATTATCGAAAGCGCTTTAACAAAGCTCGTTATGGTACCTAACAGCATAATCAGAAATATTACGAGCAGCATATAACAAATTACAACCCCGAAATACTTGCCGCCTGTAATGAATATTTTTTTATAATCAAATTCAGGAAGAACAACTCCTGTATTGTTAATTAAATTATGAGTGATTAAAACCATATAGCCTATTGTAAACAAATAAAAAGGAAGTGCTAAAATACCTGTTGTATTTGATAATGTTAAAATTGTCGACATTATACTAACTATTACCAGTACACTCATCTTAAATTTCCATTCGGCATCTTTTAAGAAATAATTTGCTGCTGTTTTAAAGTCTAAATTCATCTTTCACCTCGTTTCCGAAAAACCGGGATATTAATCAAATTTATTATACCAAAAATTAGAAATTTATTTGAGTAGGCACGAGTTTAAATTCCTTCATCAATCCAACCGCCGCCGATTAGAAAATCCTTTTCTGTATCATAAAATACGGCTGCTTGCCCGCAGGTGACAGCGTATTGAGAATTTTCAAAAGTTATTTTTATCTTTTTATCTTCAATCGGTGAAATTATTGCTTTTTGTTTAGGCGAATTATATCTGATTTTTACATTAGCCGTAAATTCTTTTCCTTCGAATTCAGGCTGCTGAAAATTAATCCCTGCGGCTGTAAGAGAAGAACATTGAAGGTCTTCTTTATAACCCACATAGAGAGTATTAGTAGTAATGTCGCATTTTACAACATATAAAGGTTCTTTATCAGATATGCATATGCCTTTTCTCTGACCGATTGTGTATAAATAAACTCCTTCATGCTCACCCAATATCTTACCGGTGCGAAAATGTACAATATTTCCGGTATTTTTCCCCAGTTTTGAAACAAGGAAGTCTCTGGTTTTACCCTGCCATGAAATAAAGCATACATCCTGACTTTCTTTCTGCACACTACAAGTCAATTTATTTTCAAGAGCAATTTGTTTTATTTCATATTTTGTAAAATCCCCAAGAGGAAACAGGGTGTTTTGTAAATCATCCTGTGACAAGTTAAAAAGGACATATCGTTGGTCTTTTTTTTCATCCCTCGGTTTTATAAGTTTTATAGTTCCGTTGTCATTAAAAATTTTTGCATAATGCCCCGTGGCATAAAAATCAGCTTCCAATTTTTCAAATGCATACTTGGCAATTTCACCCCATTTTATTTGTTTATTGCAAACAGCGCAGGGATTAGGCGTTAAACCCGATTTATAGGAATTAATAAAATAGCCGCAAATCTTTTCTTTGAAGATATCTCGTAAATCAACAGTAAAATGAGAAATATCTAAAACGCCGCAAATATTGCGAGCATCCTCAATTATTTTTTGAGAACTCGGACTGTCAAACATATAACCTGTTATGCCGACAACATCATAGCCTTTTTGTTTTAGAAGTAAAGCCGTTACACTGCTGTCAACGCCGCCGCTCATGGCAACTGCGGCTTTTAATTTAGAGCACATTTATAAAATAGTCTTCGCCTTGTTTTGTTATAGCATATTCAGTTACCCCTACAACTTCCGTAAAATCGGGTATAACTTCAAAATAATTATTTGTGACTGCATCCTGTATTACAGAATGATCTATTGCCTTTTTTGTATAAGGGAAAACTTTCGCATTAATTTGTTTGAGCGAATATCTGTCGAGATTTTCGTTGTGTTTTAAATAATATGCCGCAACAAGCAAATAATCCATTAAAGTTTCCGGGGCTTTAATTTTGATTAGCTCATCGAGTGAAACAGCTTCGCCGGAAGCTTTAGTTTCATTTTGAACAAGTTTTTTATCCAAACTTTCGGTAACCATTTCAGGCAATTGCGAAAATTTTTCCTGAAGGATGTCATAAAATTTCCCGTCTTTTTGCTCTGTTACGGGTTCTTTTATTTCCTGCGGTTCGATAATATTTTCAACGGTGATTGTTTCCTGAATCTCTTTTTCGACCATATCGCTAAGCGCGAGTGTTTGTTTTACGGGTGCCGGTTCGATATCTTTCGGGGCAGCTTCACTGATTGTAATTTGGGGTTTAACATCAGTAACATTCAGTACAATTTCATCGGCAGTTTCAATTATAGCCGTTTGAGGAGTTTCAATTACTATAGCTTCTTTTGTTTGTGCAACAGAAAGACTTGCCGGCAATTCTTCTTCTGTTTTATTGATTTCATTTAGTTTCGTTTCAATTTTTTGTTTCAGTTCTTTATTAAGGTTAACGGTCTTCACGAGACTAATTCCCGTGATTTTTTTAAACCAGCTTTCAAACTGACCCGATATGAATTCTACGCTATCGGATTCCAATTCAATCAAGGCATCGCCCTTTTTAAAACTAAAATAATAATACGGCAAAGCTGTATCCTTTCATTGTTGAAGGTATTATCCGCAAGTTATAATAAAGCTTATTCCTTTCCTAAGAGAGCCTCTCTCCACTTGTCGAGCTGTTCTTCAATAAAAGTTGCATCATCTGATTTGAGTTCAATTTCGATGTCGCCTTTTTTCATTTTGAATACATAATCGCTCATAAGGCTCCTTTCATTTTGTTGTAAACTTCATACTCTTTTATCAAAATTATATTATAAAATTCCAAAATTCGGATAAATTGTTAAGCATTTAGTTTACAACACACCACAAAAAGAATTTACCCCACAGATTGTAAGCCGTGCGGTAAAAACGTGTAATATTAAAATCTTGAACAGTCCCGTTATTCTTTAGCAGATTGCACAGGTCCGAATTTTTCATTTATTTCTGCGAATTTATTTTCTATACTTGTAAGAAATTCAGCATCTTCTCTTTGTTTAATGACCTGTTTAACTCGTTCCAATATTGAACTGATTTTTGATTCTAATGAACTTATTAATTCCTCAGGTTTATCAAAGGGAGCCGTAATTTCAAGTTCGATAGACTTTTCATCTCGTCTTGCTATATAATCCTGTGTTTCTTTGGATAAATTCAATCTTCCAATTATTGAGCCTTTCTCATGACTGATTACCAGTTCATCATTAGCATTTAAACCGGATTTTTCGTTAATTTTACATTTTTTTAAGATTTTACCCAGTTCATTAAAAATTTTTATTTCTGCATCCAGCAGTTTTGGATTATCTCTAAATAATTGGTATGCACTATCATTAATTGATGATAGTCCCCTTATTTTGAGTGTTGCATCAAATGTTAAGTTTGATTTTTTCTGGTTGGGGACTTTAGTTTTTGAGTTTAAATTAAATTGGCTGATATTACTGACTTTCATAATTTCTCCTTTAGCTCATAAAATTCTTCATAATGATTAAAACCCATAAATAAATAAAATTGACAGCATTTAAAATTTTTTACAAAAATTAATCGACACTTGATTATATAAAAACAAATCATAGCATCAAAGACAAAATGCATCTGTAATTCAGAAAATGCAATTCATACAGAAGTTTTGAAAAAGCAAATACGGTATCTGCATGATGTCTGTACATTGCAGCAACGTAAAATAGAAATATGTAGGGGATGCCAAAGTTAACTTATTAAACGGAAGCATTAGGGTTTACAATGGATACTGTCAAAAGTACCATAGCTAGAATACAGGATAAAAAAGCCGTAAAACTATCAGACAGCGAAGTTGATATATTATGGGAAAAGTTTGTTTTAAATAAAAAAAGTAAAGAAATTCGCGATAAGATAATCGTTAACTATATATATCTGGTTAAATACGTTGTTGGTAGGCTTAGAATTAACTTGCCGCCCTCTATTTCAACTGAAGATATTGCCGGATACGGTGTCGAAGGGCTAATTGACGCCATTGAACGATTTATTCCCAGCAGAGGAGTCAGGTTTGAAACATATGCCCTCTTGAGAATGAGAGGTTCAATTATTGATAGGATAAGGAGCCAAGACTGGGTACCGCGCGGAACACAAAGAAGGTTCAAAAAAATCCAAAATACAATATTAAGTCTTCAAGTAAAGTTAGACAGGCATCCGACAACTGAGGAGATAGCGAAAGAGCTCGAAATTCCAAAGGAAAAAGTCGAAGCAACGCTTGCAGAGATGGATAATAATAGCATTGTTTCTATCTATGACAGTAAAGACGGAGGTGCGTCTGACAGTTTTCAACTTATTGACACAATTCAAGACGCAAATTCCCCTGATCCGTTAGCTGAATTAGAAACCTCTGATGTAAAGCGCGAATTAGCTTCGGCACTTTCTAAGCTGCCTGAACGTGAAAGAATGATTTTAGCTCTTTATTATCACGAAAATATGACACTTAAAGAGATCGGGGAAGCCATATCGATTTCGGAATCCAGAGTTTGTCAGCTTCACGCACAAGCTATTATGAAACTTCGAAAATTTTTGACCGGTAGAAATATATAAACAGGTAACTTATATGAACGTTGATAATATAAAGCTAGCTTACGGCGGAACATATACATCATCTTCGAACGGTTATAACGGTGCTATACTAATAACCGATTTTAAAGGTTTTCCGCTTGAATTCAGATATACTGACCCTATTATCCCGACCAAAATTCAGCAGGTATTATACGGAAAAGGTCTGGAAACATATATAAAAATTGATGTTATTCTTGACAGTCTTATTAAAGCCATGTCAAGCAAAAGCCAACTTCTTATAGTGCAGGACGAAGATATGTTGGACTATAAAACCGATTCTATCACCATTGTCAGACTTTCACCGACAAAATCGCAACCATTATCCCAAATCGGCGAAATTTCTCAGGTTAAAAAATCAGAATATCTTCTTCAAACAAGTCATGCGGCTAGTCCCCTCAGGGTACAATTTTCTCTTGATTTTAACTGTGACAGTGAACAGTTCGAAAGTATTATGCAAATTCTAACGGAAGCAGGCAAGTATATGGATGTGGATGAACCGTTAGTTAGAGTATATAAAACTTTAGAGTTGATATGTTCGCAGGACGCATAAAAGCTGTCTGGTCCTGCTTTTTACGTTGTGCGGTTAAATTTTTATATGCACTGTTTGCATTGATTACCGGACTCAAATCCAACGTAAAAAACGACAATTTTTCTAAAATTCACGTCAAATTCAATGATGCTTCTCATTTGGATACGAAACCGAAACTCATAGAAATGCATCAAAGCTTTGTACTTGTTAAACAGAAGCAAATAATACCATCTGTAAAATTGAACAACAGTCCGACCGATTTTAAGGTTGTTTTGCCGACTATTAAAATTAGCCCATCTATATTAAGCATGCTCAGGTGGAAGAAACTTGAGATAGATTTTTTGCCTATTGTGAAAAATTTGAAATTAGGCATTTTAGCAGCAGTTAAAGAATTTCAAAATAAAGATATTTTCCTGTCGTTTAACCTGAAAGTTCGAAAAATTGATGATAAAGAACTCAGAATTAAACGAAAACTCAAATTCACCGAAGAAATCGTAAGGTTCATTCCATACATCAAAAAACGTCCCGCTTCAGTGGTGCTAAAATTCCCTGTCATTCGCGAACCTTTGTTTAAATCAAATTTCAATACGGCAGAGCTTGAGCGATTCAGAGAAAACTTAGCGCGCCAGGCAAAAACGGTCAGAGCAAATATCGAGATTCTGTGCATTTACGACAAAATTAAAATCGATATTTACTCATCAGTCAGACAAAATCCCGACAATAAAGAACTGTTGCTTTATCTTTCCGATAAAGAAGTTAACGTCAGCAAAAATGATTTCAGCTATCTTGTTATAGGAAACCGAAAAGACAATAAAGAACTTGTTAAAGCTCTAGTAAAACTTGATTAGAACTAATTTAACAGATGGTCCTTAGAAATTTCGAACCAGTTGCCTCTTTCTTCACCGATAAATTCGCCATTAGGTAGGAATCTACCGCCAAGAGTGTTATCGGGAACTTTAATATCACTTATTACCTGAAATTTATTTGCTTTGAATTGATCTTTAGCCATATCTTCAAGCAGATTTTCATCTATTTTCTTTGTTAATATTTCATCAAACTTTCCTTGTGTATATTGTTTAACTCCGTCAACAACGGGACCTGCCAATACTACAAAGTTAACACCTTCTAATACCTTTAAATGACAGTAATATGCTACGTCATCTAAATAACGTTCAATTGAAGCATTAGATGCATCATCATATCCATCTTGAGTTAAATCATAATTTACAAGTGCCTTAAGTTCTCTTTGTGCTGTTGCAAAATCAGTAACAATTTTACCGTTTCGTGAGGTTGTGACTTTTTCAATTTGTTTTTCATTTAAACCCAATGCTTCTGCAAAGTTTCTTATTAACGCAGGCGATGATGCTCCGCCTGCTTCAAGTGAATAATTTCTGTCAGGTTCTTTACTATGTCCGCATTCTGATGCTTTTATCGTAATTTTACCGTCTTTGCCCATTTCTGCAAATGCAACACCCATTCCGCCTCCTGTTGCGATATAAACAAAGCTTGTACCTTCTTTCATAAGGTTTTTATATTTTGGAACTGTTAGAAGAACATTTGCTACATATGTTATACCCCCGACCATATCGTTGGTTACAACCAGTTTACAGTCTTTTGATACAGCAATTGCTTCAGCATTATTAAATTTGCCTGCATCAATATCTTTATATTCTCTACCTTCCCTTCCGGATGTTATTACGACTTTATCGAGGTTATTTGAAATATATCCTTTTGTTAGCAAATCATTGTAATTAACTTTTGTTATACTGTTACCCTCGTCATCTTTTAGATTAGCAATCAAATTTGCATAGTTTTTGACAGTCTGTGTCGGAGGAAAACCAACAACATAGTCGATATTCCTGTCGCTTTCAGGTAACTGCATAATTGCACTGTGGTTTAATATTGCGGTGATTGCAATATTCTTGCCGAGACCTTTTAAATAATCATCTGTACTTTTAACCCCGTCAATACAGACTACATTATTTACAACATTGCCTACCGGTTTTCCCTCGCCGCTGACAATACTCCCTTTGTAGCTGCCTTGATTTGTGCTTGCACCGTTATCGAAAACAATACCAAATCCAAAGTTTATTTTAGCTTGATTTTGGTTAAACAAGTTAATTGATAACATTTCTAATCCTTTCAAATTTTTATCTGTATTTAATAAAACCCGAACAAAAAAATAATTGCTATTGAACGGCAATAGTTTTTACGAAAATTATAATATTAATCAGTTTGATGCAAATTTACATCCCGCGTAAATAAAAGACACAGATACAAGTAGTGCCATTGAGCCTACAATGTCACCGAGAATAGCAGTTGCCAAGTTTGTATTGGCACCGATATTTCCGCATGAAAACAAATATAAAGCTGCTAGCGCAAATTCCCCACCGATTATGCCTGTTACACCCAGACACGCAATCCGATGCGGAATACCGCCAAAATTTACGTTTTGTTTATTGAATTCTTTTGAAATACAAGCAATGGTTCTCAATACTTCCTTTTGTTCGCAACCGGAGAGTCTGCTAAAGTTGTTTGCATTTTCAAAAAGATTTTTGATTTTTTCTCTGTTGTTTACATTTACACCTTTTAGCAATTCTTTTTGTGAATTTGCTATTAGTTTGATGAGCTGCAATTTAAACAATTCCTTTTCCGAATCATCCAGGGCTTCGTATCTTTGGGCAATTTTTTGCAACTTATTCCGGTCATTTGTGCTTAGTCCATCAAAAATGGCAGATACTTGGATTTTGATATCATCAGTATTTATAGACGCGACGTCATTATTATCATAACTTCCGTATAAAATTTCTGTGGTATGAGCGATTTTCTTGCTGATGGTTTGTATTTCTTCCGGAGTAACAGATAACTCAGAACAATAAATGTCATTTATCAATTCTTCGGCGGAAGAACAAAAAGTCGCCGAATTACCGCCCGGAAACATTTTGTTATTAAGACACGAATCGACTGTGCTGCAAGACTGAAATGCAATGGATCTGTTTACTTTAATACTATTCAAATTATGTACAGGTAAAATCATAGCTTTAAATATAAATTATTCTCATATATATTCTAATTTTAAAAAGTTTATAAAAATAATTTATTGCGATATTATGAATAATTATTTATGAAATAAAATTGCAAATACTTTTAATGAGCAGTTTTTAGAGATTCGCAATAGTTTTTACAATGCTTAATATTGTATTTAAAACAATTGAATAAAAAACGTTTACTTTTAAAAAAAACTCAAAATTTAAAATTGCTAAATCGAGTATTAAAATTATTAATGTTTAAAATGCCTGACTGACGTCAAAATCATGCTCATATCATATTTATCTGTTTCGGCAATGACTTCGCTGTCCTTGATACTGCCGCCCGGCTGAATTATAGCGGCAATTCTAGCCTGCGCCGCTGCTTGAATATTATCAACGGCAGGAAAAAATCCGTCACTGGCAATAACTGCATCTTTTGTTTCTTCGCAGGCTTTGTTTAGAGCAATTTCCATTGATGCTATCCTGCTGGTCTGCCCTGCTCCGATACCGATGGCTTTTTTATCTTTAGCAACTACAATGGCGTTTGAGTTTACATGCTTGGCAATTTTCCAGGCAAAAACCATATCCTCAACCTGTTCTGCCGTGGGCTTATTCTTTGTTGCAACTTTGAAAGTGTCTTTTGAAAGCTCTGCGTTATCTTTTGTTTGAACAAGAGTTCCAAAAGGGGTCAGCTTGACATCGAACTTTTGTGAAAGCATATATTCAACCGCGCTGGAACTTATTTTAACAAGTCGCAGATTCTTTTTCGACTTCAAAATCTTAACCGCATCATCATCAAAATCCGGTGCAACAAGCACTTCAATAAAAACCTGACTGACGTGTTCGGCGATTTCTTTTGTGACGGGTTCGTTAAAACCGATAATCCCGCCGAATGCACTGATAGGATCGCAGTCGAATGCTTTAAAATATGCCAGATTGATATTTTCTCCGAGTGCGGCTCCGCAAGGGTTGCTGTGCTTTATCACACAACAGCAGGGGACATCTATAAATTCCGAGGTTATATTAACAGCGGCTGTAATATCCACGATATTGTTGTAAGAAAGCTCTTTTCCCTGAAGTACTTCAAAGTCAATATTGCTATTTGCACTATAGAGAGCAGCTTTTTGATGGGGATTTTCTCCGTAACGAAGTTCCTGCTTCTTTTTTAAATTGATGTTAAAAATATCAGGCATTGCTTCATCTTCTGTTTCTGCTGTTTTGGAATAAAAATATTCCGAAATGAAAGAGTCATAACCTGAAGTGTACTGGAAAGTATTTATTGCCAAATCTCTTCGCAGTTCATAGGATGAAGAACCATTGTTCTCGGCTAAGTTTTTCATAACTTCTTTATACAATTCAGGTGAATAAACAGGTGTTACATAAAAGTAATTTTTTGCCGCCGCTCTTAACAGCGATACGCCGCCTATGTCGATGTATTTAATCATTCCCGCAGTATCAATTCTCAAATCCTTGGATGCTTCGACAAACGGATAAAGATTCACTACAACCAAATCAATAGGATTAACGCCTCTTTCCTCAAGTTCGTCAAGTTCTCTTTTGTCTGTTCTTGAACCTAAAATGCCGGCAAATATCTCCGGGTGGAGGGTTTTGACTTTCCCATCCAACAAATCCCTAAAACCGGTTATTTCAGATGCTTCAAGAGCGGGGATGCCGTTTTTTTTCAGCAAATCATAAGTTCCGCCGGTGGAGATTATTTCATATTTATGTTTTTTGACGAGTTCTTTTGCAAACTCTACTATGCCTTCTTTGTTATAAACGCTTATTAATGCTCTTTTTACAGCCATTTTTCGCCTCACTGAATTACTCCTCATACAAAAATTATATGCCAAAGAAATTTTCCGTAAAACGAACCTATTTAATGCGCTTATTGTAAAATATTTAAGTAACTGAACTAAAACATAATGCCATATAAAGATTTAAAAGAATACATTAATAAACTAAAATGTAAAAATGAGCTTCTTGAAATTTCCGCGGAAGTTGACTGCGAGCTGGAAATAACAGAAATCACCGACAGAGCGTCAAAGGAAAAAGATTTTCCCAACAAAGCGCTGTTATTCAATAATGTCAAAGGTTATAAAATACCTGTTTTGACTAACGCCATGGGGTCTTTTAACAGAATGCATTTGGCATTGGGAGTTCAAAGCCTTAATGAAATTGCGGACAGAATTACGGAATTAATAAATCTTAAAATGCCCGAAGGAATAACCGATAAAGTTGCTATGCTTCCGAAACTGCTTGAGATGAACAGTTTTTTGCCGCAGATTGTTAAAGACGCACCTTGTCAGGAAGTTGTCATAACGGATTTAACTCAGCCAATACTCGATAAACTGCCAATATTAAAATGCTGGCCTAATGACGGAGGGGCTTTTATAACGCTTCCACTTGTTTTTACAAAAAATCCGCTAACCGGCATCAGAAACTGCGGTATGTACCGGATGCAAAAATACGATAACACCTCAACCGGAATGCATATTCATCCTCATCACGACGGGGCAAAAAATTTGAATGAAGCAAAAAGTCTCGGCAAAAAACTCGAATGCGCTGTTGCTCTCGGTGGCGATCCCGCAATAATATATTCCGCAACTGCGCCGATACCGTTCGGCATTGATGAGATGCTTTTTGCGGGATTTCTTCGAAAGAAGCCCGTAAAGCTTGTCAAATGCAAAACAGTTGATTTGGAAGTCCCTTCCGATTGCGAAATCGTTCTTGAAGGCTATATTGACGGGGATGAGTTCAGATTAGAAGGACCGTTCGGAGATCATACCGGCTGTTACAGCACTGCCGATATGTTTCCTGTTTTTCATATAACTGCCATTACACATCGAAAAAATCCGATTTATCCTGCAACTATCGTCGGTAAGCCTCCGCAGGAAGACTGCTATATGGGGAAAGCAACCGAAAGGATTTTTTTGCCTCTGATAAAACAAATCCTGCCCGAAATCACCGACATAAATTTGCCTATTGAAGGAGTATTCCACAACTGCGCAATAATAAGCATCAAAAAAAGCTTCCCAGGTCATGCCCATAAAGTTATCTCGGCTGTATGGGGACTTGGACAGATGATGTTTACGAAGTTTGTCATAATAGTTGACGATGACGTGGATGTGCAGAATATTTCAGAAGTCAGCCACAGGGTTTTCAACAATACAGACCCTTCAAGAGACTGCATAATAACAAAAGGACCTCTTGATATTCTCGACAACGCATCTGATGCTGTCGGCTATGGCGGAAAAATGGGAATAGACGCCACCAAAAAATGGCAGTCCGAAGGTTTTAACCGTGAGTGGTCTGATGAAATAACCATGGATGAAGCTGTCAAAGAAAAAGTTTCGGCAAGGCTGAAAGAATTTTTGAATCCGTAAATTATTAACAGGAGGCACATGCACTACGCTCAGGTTATTGTAGATGTTCCGAATTTAAACGCAAGGACTTTCAGTTACCTTATACCGGAAGAGCTGAAAGACCTTGTTCAAATAGGTATCCCTGTTCTTGTCCCTTTCGGAAGTCTTGGAGTCGTTAATGCCTATGTTACTGGTTTCAGTAATTACTTGCCTGAAGGTATTAAGGCAAAGTCGATATATGAAGTTCTCGATGAAAAGCCTGTTTTTGATCTGGAATATTTGAAATTTCTTGAGTGGGTTTCGAACTATTATATTTGCGACCTGCCTACAGTTATAAATGCTGCAGTTCCGGTTAATTTCTTTTCTAAGGCAAAAAGAGTTGCCGTTTTAAAAGAGAATAATACCAATGATTTGAAATTATCAAAAGACGAGCAGGTTATATTTTCGGCTTTAAAAGAAAAAAACGAAGCCGTAATAGGAACTTTGCAAAAAAAATCCAAACTCGCTCCCTCAAAGTTTTATGAGGCAATCAGGAAACTGAGAAACAAAGACATAATCGGAATCAAGAACGTGACCGAAGAAGAAAAAGTCAGGGAAAAAACAGAAAAATTCATACATTTGCTCAATAAGGAAACCGAAAACAAAAGATATAAAGAAATTTTGCAAACATTAGAAAACTTGGGCGGCAAAGCAAAATTTTCGGAATTTTTAAAAGCCGCAAAGACCACGCCAGATACAGTTAAGAAGCTTGCAGGCAGCGCAAATTTAGAAATAAGAGAAGAAAACGTCTTTAGAAATCCTCTTATGATATTTGAGATAGACAGCAGGGAAGATTTTTTAAAACTGAGCGAAGAGCAGGAAAAGGCGTATAAAAGAATTATTGAAGCCGCAAAAGACAAAGACTCTCAGCCTTTTTTGCTATACGGAGTTACCGGCTCAGGCAAAACCGAAGTATATTTTCATGCGGCAAAAAACGTCATCGAAGAAGGCAAAAATGTTATTTTCTTAACTCCCGAAATTGCTCTTGCGAGCCAGCTTGCATATAGAACGGCTAAAAGATTCGGTACGGAAAAAGTTGCAATATGGCACAGCGCATTATCGGAAGGCGAAAAGTTCGATATATGGCAACGAATTAGAAACAACGAAGTAAAAATAATCGTCGGCGCGCGTTCGGGGATTTTTGCCCCGATAAAAAACATTGGTCTTATTGTTGTTGATGAAGAACACGAAAGCTCCTACAAACAGACATCTCCTGCTCCCCGTTATAATGCAAAAGAGCTTGCGGTTGAACGAGCAAAGAGAGAAAATGCTGCGGTGGTCTTAGGAACTGCAACACCGGATATTACAACATATTACAAAGCATCGAATTCAGACAGGGTATTAAAACTGCCGGAGAGATTCGGCAATGCCGATCTTGCAAAAACACTCGTAATTGATATGAAAACCGAATACCCGAAAGGCAGAAGGAGTATTTTTTCAACAGCCTTGCACAATGCAATTGAGAAGAATCTTCAGGAAAAAAAACAGTCAATAATTCTCATTAACCGCAGAGGATTTTCAACTTACACTTTCTGTGCACTTTGCGGATATGTTGCGGAGTGTCAAAAATGCTCAATTCCTCTGATACTTCATAAATCAGGAAACAGACTCCGTTGTCATTACTGCGGTTTTGAAAGAGATATCATAACCCTCTGCCCCAACTGCTCAGGTAAAGCAATGGTTTCTCAGGGACTGGGAACCCAGAGAGTGGAGGAAGAGTTCAGAAAAGAATTCCCAAACGCAGTTTGCGCAAGACTTGACAGCGATATCATGACAAAAAAGAATGCTCATATTCAAATTCTGCGGGATTTTGAAAAAGGTCTGATTGACGTTCTCATCGGAACTCAAATGGTGGCAAAAGGTTTGGATATACCAAACGTAACGCTGGTCGGGGTTTTAACGGCGGATACTTTATTTAATTTCCCAGATTTTCGCTCAAGCGAAAGAGGCTTTCAGCTTTTGACGCAGGTAGCGGGCAGGGCAGGAAGAGGAGATTTCAAAGGGAAAGTATATTTCCAAACATTCTCGCCGGATTATTTTGCAATCACAAGCGCTAAAGAGCAGGATTATTTAACCTTTTACGCATCAGAAATTCAGGAGAGAAGCCGTTTTGAATACCCGCCTTTCAGCAGTATCATCAGGTTCATTGTCAGCTCTAAAAACGAAATAAGGGCAAGTAAATTTGCCGATGAAATTGCATATAAGTTGAACTTGCTCGTTGATTCAAGGGGAATTAAAGAAAAGCTCGAAGTTTTAGGTCCTGCACCGTGTATAATTTCCAAAATCAAGAACGAATTTCGTTTTCAGATAATTATTAAAAACAGGATGGAAGAAAAAGGGCATTTGATAATATCGGCATTTATTTCCAAATTCAAAATACCTGAAGATATAAGGTTCTTGGTAGACGTTGATCCTGCTGATATGCTTTAGAGTTTAATTTAAAGTAATATTCATTAATTCCATCAATTTTGAAAGATATAGATTTAATTCACGCACGGGCTTAACAATAATAAGATTTTGTGACGCAAGTTTTCGCATCAGTTCAATAGGGCTTCCGCCTTGTAAATCTGCAGGAAGTTCTCTAAAAGGAGAAGGGGCTTTGCCTCCTCTAGTCCTAAACGGCAGAGTATTTTTTATGGCATTCCACTGTTTTCTAGCATTTTGCAAAAGTAAAACATCATCCTCTGTTACTACAGCGGTTAGCTTCATTCCTGTTTTTCTTTCCCCGTCCATAAAAAGCTGAGGAAAAAAACTGTCCGCCATAACTTCTAAATGTTTTGTTCCTCTAACCTCAGGCAACTTTGCGGTGCTTTTAATCAATTCAATTCCGCCGAATTTTTGTGAACTAGAAATTCTCGATACTTTTAAATTTTCCATAATATAAACTCATTCCTTCCAGCTTTATATCCTATGAATAAAAACATCGGACTGCTTATATTTGATAGCAAAAGCCGAAAACATTTACAATTTTTATCATGTCTTCTTTAAATACAGACCTTTTTTTGGCAAAATTCTCAATATGTTACTTTTCTTAATATTTAGCTAATTTTATGCACTTTTCGCTGAGATTGTTATTTTATATATATAGCACTAAGTCTATATCAGGGTTTAATGGCGAATGGAGAGAATTAATTCAATGAACAATGCCGAAGTTAATAAAGCAGCCATTTTAATAAGGTCATATCATGCCAGAAAAAGGCATTCATTGTCACATTCGAATTTTTCTTCCAATAACGGGGCAGATACATTTAACAGACAAAATCCCAAAGAACCGCAGGTTAAAAAAGGTAAAATATCAATGATTACAGCTTCAATCGCAGGACTACTCACTGGGGGAGTTTTTAGTGCTATACAGCGTTTTACTCTTCCAAAAGAAATTAATAATAATTTAATTGAAGAAATCAAAAATAATCAACAAAAAAAGAAGGTTCTTATTGAAAACATTGGCAGCAACTTAGAAAAAGTAAATCGGGAAAAGATTCCTGAAATACTCAAGAATATTAATATCGATACTGAAAAACCGTCATTACTGGATTTTGCAACAGAAAGAAAACGATTGGAAGACAGAATCAAATCTATAAGCTCCGGTGAATTAGATTCTGATTACAGGTCAAACAAAATTAAATTCGGTGAAGACGGAAAACCGTCGCCTAATTTTATGACTGACAAAAATGGCAATCCTTTATCTGAAGAAAAAATTGCACAGAAGCTAGAGAAGGCTAAACACAGGGCTATATATATACTTAATGAAAGAAACAGAGAGCATAATCTTAAAAGTTATATTGAAATTGAGAACAGTAAGATTATCGAAAATGCAAAAAATGCTCCTAAAATTAATCTTGGAGAACTTGCAAAAGATGAAAAAAGTTTAGCACAAGCTAAACAGCTATTGCTAAAATCACTAGGCGAATTCAGCAGTGAAGATATTGTAAGATTAAACCAATCAATCGCTAAGGAACTGACTCTGTCGGGAAAAAAGGCAGCTCTTGCCGGATTTATTATTGGTTCACTTGGTTATTTGGCTGCTAAACTAATGTTATCAAAGCCTAAAAATGAAAATTTAAATCAAATCTCATAGTTATTTTTGGGGTTTATTATTTCTAATGACCATACCGCATTTACTGCATGCCAAATGAGTGCTTGTGCTGTCTATCGGCAAAAAAAGATGCTCACAAGTCAAATCATTATAGTCTGTATCATCCAATATGACTTTTGATTTTGCTTTTTTTCTTTTTTCAAGCCATTTAATAATTATTTCTGCGATATACATCTTATTTTTTATAAAACATTAAATTCTTTACCAGCGTTTAAAAAGAGTGTAGTATTATTTTAAGTTATTTGCAATTGAGGGAGTTTAATAATGTCTGAGAATATTATTCAGAATTTACGGTGGTATGAAAAAGACGAATTGACATCGAAGTTTATAGAGATGTTTGAAAATCTTTCCGATTCCAATAAAAGAAAAACGGCAATTTTCCTTGTGGATGAAATTATTAATAAACCGCCTTATAAAGATATGGTTTCAGAAGATGTCTTTAACGCTGCAACATCCGAAAGCCAAAAAAGAAGATGGTATGATTTTGATGAAGTTATAAGAATTTTTGCCGAACTTTTGAAAAATTTAAATGAAGAAGCAAAAAAAGAAATTGCCGTTAAAGCAGTTCTTTTTATGCAGGATTTAGGATGATAAATACTATAGAAGTCCGTCCATAGACCTGAGAATTTCATAGCTTATACCGGACTCGGAAAGTTCTTCGGCTGATAAGCCAAAGAGTGAAATTAGTTTTCGCGCCGAATTACTTGACGGGTTAAAATTCAATTCAGAACAAACCTTTTCAAGAGCTTCTTCTCTTGTAATTTTTAGCTGCTTTTTGTCATTTCGGGCTCTTGCCATAAGCCTTTGTTTGCATTTACCCAATTTCGCATTTCCCATTAATTCTTTGACATGATTATTTCATGGCAAAAATTTTACTTCAATTAATTTTAATTATTCTTAAAATATTAGCAATTTTTTTCATGTTCGGTTTTTATATGTTAAGAAATAATCGGAGAAGTTTTTTATGAATAGCGTTTCGTTTAACGGGATTTACAGAATTCAGACAACGTCAGTTAAGAAAGATAAACATGAAACAATAGAAAATAAATTGAATGATGAATTCAAAGCTAAAAATATTGAATTTTATATATGGGCTGATAGTTATCCGGCAGAAAGCGGTTTTTATCGGGCTGAAACTCATATAATCTCATACGGTGCCCCTGAACAGGATTACGAAGTTCTTCAAAATGTATTCGGTGAAAATTTAATTCAGCCGGAGGTTTTAACGGAGTCCCAAAAAAGATTTGGAAAAGATTATATGAAATCATTCAAATCAGCAGTTCAGCAATTTATTGATAAAAGAATTAAAGACCTTGATACAGACATTGAAAATGCTGAGGAAAGGAATAAATTACGTGAAAAATTACTTGCAACACAAGATAAAGCAGGGTTTGTTACTGACGAGTTCTGCGAAAATGCTCTTGATATTGGCTAACTATATTAACTGATTGATACTAGTCGTAATGCTCTTTTTCTTTTAAATATTCACGGATAAAGTTTAGAGAAGTCTGAATAATTCTTGTTACTCTGGAAGATGAAAGCCCCACATGGGCAGCTATGTCTTTTATCTGAAGATTTCTGTAGAAGCGGTATTCAACAATAATCTTTTCTTTCGGAGGCAATTTGGAAATAGCTTCTTTTATGATTTTGCCGAGCTCTATAATTTCCATTCTTTCATCAGGAAGAGCGGCACCGTCTTTGATGAAATCAAACGGAGTATCGTTTTCGCTGGCTTCGGCTATGCTGTCTATTGAAAGAATTGTTTCATAAATAGCTTCTCTGACTTTTTCGGGAGAAACATCAATGGTTAGTTCGCCGTCCGGACCTGGGGCAGTCGGGGTTTCTTCAGTTTCAGCCGATTTTGTATGTTTTAGAGAATACCACTTGTATCTGTTGCGGAGTTCATTTCTTATTGCCCATCTGACAGCGGTTGCTACATAAGCTTCATTATACTTTTCTAACTGTTCTTGAGTTTTGTTCTTAAATAAAGCCTGTACTGCAATAATGCCAATGCTGATTAGTTCTTCAACTTCAACCATGTGTGAAGGGATACGTCTTTGTTCAACACGGGCAACTTTTTCAACAACTCCAATATAATCTTGTATGTTCAACAGTTCATTCACTTCCAATAATTATATTTGCTCTATCCGCTATTTTTTGCACGAGAATTATTTTTATACTTCTCACGCAAATTATATACGAACATGAGAATTTCTGCCACTGCTTTATATAATTCGGGGGGTATTTCTCTGTTAATTTCAACCATTCTATATAGAGCCCTTGCAACAGGAGGATTTTCTACAACAGGTACGTTATGCTTCATTGCAATTTCAATAATCTTTTTGGCAAAGAGTTCAGTTCCCTTTGCAAGAACCCTTGGTGCTTTCATCTCTTCGGAATCATATTTTACGGCTACTGCGACATGAACGGGATTTGTCACAACAAAATCCGCAGTAGGAACTGCTTCAAGCATGCTTTGCTGAAGCATCTGCATCCTTCTTTGCCTGAGTGCGGCTTTAACATATGGATCACCTTCAGTGTTCTTATATTCGTCTTTTAATTCTTTAAAGGACATTTTCTGGTCTTTAAGAAATTTCCACCTGTTAAACATATAATCGGCACCCGCAATAACAATAAACAACATTCCTGCTTTTATAACGAAGTCAACTATTAGTTTGCCAAATTCATAAAGAATTGAAAAAGTGTTCTCCATAGCGCATAAGCTCAATATTGCGGGTATGTGAGCCTTGAAAACAATAAAACCGACAAAGCCGAGAACTGCAACTTTAATAATATTTTTGCCGAGTTCAAAGAGGGATTTTAAAGAGAAAATATTTTTGAACCCTTTAACCGGATTAAGTTTTTCTAATTTAGGAATTAGCGGAGTTCCGGTCACCAGAGGTCCTATCTGCATAAAATCGCCCAAAAAGCCTACGACAAATGCAACAAACAAGATAGGAGCTATTATTAATATAGCGGGAAGCAAAGTAATCAGCATCAAATACCAAAAGCCGATTTTTTCGATGGATCTGTTCGGTATTTGTTCATAAACCATAACAAACAGTTTTGACATCTGCTCCCATAAAAACGGTGCAAACTGATAAATGAATATAAACATTACGAGCAAAGCCAAAGCAATTGAGAGGTCTTTGCTCTTTATGACCTGACCTTCTTTCCTTACTCTTTGGAGTTTTTGCTGAGAAGCCTCAAACTGCTTATCTTCATCGCCCATAAACAGGCTCGGTTATTTAGATAGGTTAATTATATTAAATTTGTCAGTTTATTATGAAATTATTTACAAAGCTTAATTAAAATTATTTAATATGATTTCTGACTTCAAATTCGTTGTCAGGGAGTTTTGAAGCTCCGACCAAAGCGGTTAATAATTCCTCATAGGCTTTTAGCGCTTTGGAACTTGACATAATATCATCATTGCCAATTCTGAATGTTGCACCTTCATTAGCGTCAAGATTAATAGTTACACAGCTGTACCCTTTAACATTTTTGCAAGCCGCACAATGAGGGCAGTCTTGTATTTCTATATGGCACCAATCGAACTTGTCTGTTTGTTTAAAGTTAAATCTAAAGCTTGCAGAATTCAATTCGCCTTTTTCTCCTCTTTTATTGAATCCAGTAAGCTGCAATTCATCTACTCCATATTTAAGTTCAGAAGTCATTATTCTTAAAACTTCAATTCTTTCATCACGGGTTAATTCTCTGTTTCCTTTGTTCTGAAGTTCTTTAAGCCTTGACATGCAAACATTGTGTATTTCATCATCCAATTTTGCTTTAAATGTTAAAGAAGATGTCTGATTTTTGTTTACCTTTTGCAAATTGTTTTTTGCATTGATTGTATTGTATCCGATACTTCTGATTTGCATGTGCTATTCCCTCATAATTTTATTGTTTGTAAATATCTATTTATTTAAAAAACCTGAAAATAAAAAATTGCGTTAATAATGTAAATTTTTTCAGAATAAATTTAGACATTTATTTAATGGTCACGGTGACAAATTGTTAAAAAGCTCATTTATTATAATAGTCAACCGTATCCTAATGATTTAGCAATAGAATAAATTGCTTCTGCTACAGCCTTGGCAACTTTTTTATCAAGAGCATTCGGAATAATATAATCGGGACAAAGGTCATTCTCTTGAACTAATGATGATATAGCAATTGCTGATGCTATTTTCATTTCGTCTGTTATTCGGGGAGCTTTTGAATCCAGTGCGCCTCTGAAAATTCCCGGAAAAGCAAGTGAATTATTTATCTGATTTTTAAAATCCGATCTTCCCGTAGCAACAATATATGCTCCTGCTTCAAGTGCAATATCAGGCATTATTTCGGGTATGGGGTTGGCTAATGCAAAAATAACGGGTTTTGTACTCATATTTTTGATATGTTCAGGCTTAAGGATGTTTCCTGCTGACAGCCCTATGAAAAAATCAGCATTTTCTAATGCATCAGAAAGTGCACCGCTTAAATTATCCGGATTTGTCCTTCCTGAAATATCTTCTTTATATGGATTCATATTGCTTCTGCTCTTGCAAATTATACCCGTTCTGTCGCAAAGAATAAGATTCTTAACTCCTGCCTTAAGCAAAAGATTAGTAACTGCAATTGCGGCAGCGCCTGCTCCGTTAATGACAACCTTTACTTCGTCAATATTTTTTTCGATAAGCTTAAGCGCATTTAAAAATCCCGCAAGTACAACGACTGCGGTTCCATGCTGGTCATCGTGAAAAACAGGAATATTTAAAGAATTAATTAATTCTGTTTCTATTTTGAAACAATCCGGCGCGGCGATATCTTCAAGATTAATTCCGGAAAAAACTATTGCCAATTCTTTTACGGTTTCAATAAACTCATCGCTGTTTTTAGTTTTTAGACAGATTGGAACTGCAGATACTCCACCAAGAGATGAAAACAAAACCGATTTGCCTTCCATAACGGGAAGCGCTGCTTCCGGTCCTAAATTACCGAAACCTAAAACTGCAGTGCCGTCAGTTATTATTGCTATTAAGTTATTTTCAGATAGGTTTTGTTCATAATCAGCTATGTTAGTTGTTACAACACCGATTAGCTTGTTGTGCAGCTCAAGAGAAAGCTTATTTACATTATTATCAGTGCTGTTAAGATTTGCATCAGTAAATTTTAAAGCCTTTTTGGTTAAAAATTCAGAGTCTGCTCTAAAAATCTCAATGGGAATATCGTGTCTTACCAACAAAGGGAAAATATCTGCAATGGCTGTACAGCTCAGATTTGACAGAACAATATAACCAAAAGAAGGGATAAGACTCAGAACGATTTGAACAAATTTATCAGGATTTCCTGTATTTAAAAGGAACGGATAACAGTCAATTCCGGTTAGTTGCTTATAAATTTTTAATTTATTTACAATAAAATCATCTTTATCGGTTTCAGAAAAAAATACTGCTGCTGAATTTGCTCTATTGGTCAATTCAAAAGATTTATGCGGATTTTGTTTTATTTCCTGACAGCTGCTGCCGACTCCGGGTGTATAAACCAGACTTAAAATTTTGCTGTCGGTAATTTCAATTTTTGGAACAACCTGAAATCTTGATTTTAGTTGTTTTAGCTCGATTTCATCAAATTTTGCCATAATTCAACTTTTTTTTAATTATCTTAATTATGTTTAAAAAATGGCAGATTTTCAAAATCAGCAAGGAATAAGTGCATTGACAAGTTCTGAGGCTTTTTCAACGGCTGAATTAAAAATAATCGGATTTTCAAAAAAATCATCCCGTTCGATATATTCTTTGACAATCATTCTGGCATATGTCCCCAAAGCAAATCCGTCAATATCAATATCAAGCTTTTTCGCAAGTTCAGCCGAACGAGAATTTACTCCGCCGGAAATAAAAATATAAGCCGCTAAGCCGCAGTCACGTAAAAATCTTGCAAGCAACAATGAAGGAATGGATTTTTCAAAATCGTCGTTTCTTCCGCTCATAGAAATACCGTCAGCCTGTATAATTGTTTCATCAGGTTTTCTGCAGGACAAAAGACCTTTTAAAAGTTGTGGAAGTTCTTCATCATCAAAAACATTTCGGTTTATACATATGCTCAAAATACCTTCATAATGAGTATTTAAAAAATCCCATTTTTTTTGAATTTCCTCTGTATCGCGGCTTGAACAGTGAAGTTCAATAAAATCAGGTGCACAAAAATCCAAAATTGAGAGTATGTTTTGTTCAAAGTCTGCGTGTTTATTGTATCCTTCCACGGCACACGGTAAACATACCTTAGTACACTCCATGCATCCGATGCATTTCGGTTCGTCGATAATATAAACATTATCTTTGAGAGTAACAGCATTTTGCAAACATACGGTTCGGCAGATTCCGCAGGAAAGACACTTGTCGGCGTTGATTTTTGCTTTCCTGAAATGTTCATCTGTCTCTGTTCCGACACTAATTCCGAAATATCGGTTTTCGGAGTTACCCAACCTCTTTTGTGCATTAAAATACGCCTGAATTGAATTGATATTTGCCGAAAGGTCAAACATACATGCGCCTGCTTCGGAATATACCATCACTAGTTTTTCAATTTGTTCGGCGTCTTCATTACCGGCTCCGCAAATGAGTTTGAAAACCTTGCTGTGAGTTAAATATTCATTTAAATTTTGCATATCGTTTATTGAAATTATGTAAAGTCATGTGGCTATTGCTAAAATATGGATAAATCACGTGGGAGACACATGAAACTTTCGGAATTTATCCTGTATAGCGTAATTTTAGCAGTCGGGACGGTTATTTACAATGACATTAATAAAATGCCCGAACCCTCTAAAATAAACAGCTTCAGTTATTCAACCATATCTGAAATGCCTGAACAGAAGGATACTGATAAAGAAGAGTTTGAAATCAAAAATGCCGACGGGGTATTTAAGATTGAGCCGCTGTATGACTATAAAATGACCGCTATGGTAATGAGCCGTGAGAATTATGATTGGGATTGGGACGGTAATCTTGTTCCCGTTGATTTGGCTCTGGCATGGGGGGATTTGCCAAATCCGCAGTACATTGACAAAGTTCAATATTGGCAGTCCGGAAGATGGTACTATTACAGATTCAAAGACTTTCCCCTCGGCAAATCCTATATAATAAGTCATTCTGCCAATAACCATATACTGCCGGCAAATGACACTATAAAAGAAGCCTTGCGTAAACTTGAGAAACGCCGCATAGTTAGACTTGAAGGTTATCTCATCAACATTGAAGGAAATGTTAAGGGCAGAAAAGTAACATGGACTACAAGCGAAACTCGTGAGGACAGCGGGAATCATTCATGCGAGCTGTTTTATGTTCATAAACTGGTAGTCGGGGATAAAGTCTATTTATAAACAAAATCATTCAGGATAGTTGATTAAATTGAATTAACAGCTCCTTTGTTTTGGGACTTTCAGTCCGCTCATGTTATGTGAAATAATTTACTGAAATTTTTTGTGTTTTTTGCTACCTATTTGCATCCCATTTGCAGCCTTTTTTTAGCCTTTTTTGTAAATGCTGTTATATTATAATCGCCTCTTGAGGCTGTGTTTATAAGGATATTGGTCTCTTATCATAATTTTGTAACCTTTTATATATTTTATTGCAGTTGATACTGCTGATATTGTTATTATAGCAGGGTTTGGTGCGTCCAAAGGTCCCCTAATTGTAGCCGTTTGGCCACAGTTTTATTTTCCCGCCTGCCTGCCCATAGGAATATAAGGGGGCTGTCGCCCTCTTGTGAGTCCCGAAAGGTAAGTATTTATTGACAGCGAGCTGTGGTCACGAGGAGAACGAAAGTCTGACGCGGTGCTCTGAACGATTTTTAAATTCTCATAAAGTCTTTTTAAAGGTACTTTTTGGTTTTTATATGTTTCGACATCTGAAGCTGTCGACCTACATTTCTTTTTTCGGAACGAGAATGAGTTAATAAAACGAAAACTCATCGTTTCCGTTTTAATTAACACCCGCTTCGCTTAGAAACGTAGGCAAAGAAAAACCTTGCCTCGGATGTTCCACTCCTACATTTCTAC
>CAZXPD010000024.1:0-38358 GCA_964643065.1 uncultured Gammaproteobacteria bacterium
AAAAGAACAAGTACATTTAAAAAGACTCTATTGATTTTATAAATAACTGGACAGAGCACCGCGTAGGACTTTTACTATCCTCGTGACCACAGCTCGCTGTCAACAGATACTTACCTTGTTAAACACACGGGCGAGCCAGGCGGCAACGCCGCCGTAGCGAGCCCAAAAGAATAAATATCCCCCTCCCGGAAAAATATCGGGGAGGGGGCAAGGGGGTGGGTTTCTCTGTTCGGGACTCATAAGGGGGCGACAGCCCCCTTATATTCCTATGGGCGGGCGGGTGGGAAAAACAAAACTGTGACCAAGCGGCTACAATTTGTGGCCGCATGGACGCACTAAACCCTGCTATAATAACAATATCAGCAGTATCAACTGCAATAGAATATATAAAAGGTTACAAAAAATATGATTAGAGACCAATCGAAATTCCAAAACATGCAAACATATATCAATCGCAAAATCGAACCCCCGTAAGGCTGAGTAGCGGAGCACCCGTAATGTTTCGCACTGCGTTGGATTGAATAGCTCTGTTCGAAACTCTGCGAAGCAGAGTGAGTTAGCGAAACGAATAATGACAGCAAGGATTAGAAGCAGTGCTGAAACATAGGATGCGCAGACTCCGAAGCCTGTTTTTTCTTTGCATACGTTTCTTTTTTCGAAAAAAGAAATGTATGGCGGTAGCTTTAGCTACCGAAACAAATATAAGAATCGAAAGGACAAAGTCCTTTCTACATTAAGGGAAGGCGCTCGGGCATAAAAACTCTCTAATAATCAATAAATCAGGAAAGACAAAAGAACGAGAATCAATCCAAAAAACCCTAAAACACTCTTGCGTATTGCAAACCGCCAAATTTCACCAAAACAAAATAGGTTGCAAAAAGGTTGCAAAAAGGCTGCAAATGGGATGCAAAATTAGCAAAAAAATATGGCATTATATATCACGGACCTGTTTAGAAACAGAAAAATCAGATTATTAGCAGGTGACAGCCGCTTTAAATTCGTTTTTTGTAATACCCTCTATTAAGCAAGGTCTACAACTACACCACATTCTCGAAATCTTTTTATAAACTTTACAATTTTTTACTAAAGTTTTGCTCAAAAAGTCCGATTAATTCAATTGTAGTGGTACTTGTTTTATTTTTATAGGAGTTATAATGACCAGATACAACAAAGATTTTTGGTTAAACGAACTTGAAGAAAACGAACCGGAAGATGAAACTTGTTATGATATCTCGGAGGATGTTCTAAACGATGTACACGAAGCAATGAACCGTTTTCACCATAAAGATACAAGAAAAAGCAAATTCAAAAAGAAAAACCAGTGCTGGCAATAGCCATTTTGAATAAAACGGAATATTAAGACTTCTCAAGCCGCCTTTAGGCGGCTTGCAGCGTTATTTTCCAAAATATGATTTTGCCTAGAAAGCGGATCAAGTAAGATGCGAGAAAAATTACATTTTTCAGCATCTTCTCGTATAATTATAAAGAAAATACTCACTCAATTATGAAAGGCGTTTTATGACTTTAACCGTTGAAGCAAAATCCGTGGGGAAAATTACTCAGGTAATCGGACCGGTTGTTGACGTTGAATTTCCGGAAGGACAGCTTCCCGAGATTTTTGACGCACTGATTGTAGAAGATACTAATCCTGCAGGCGCAAATATAAAATTGGTAACAGAAGTTCAGCAGTTCCTTGGAGAAAACAGAGTCAGATCTGTCGCAATGTCAACTACTGACGGGCTAACTCGTGGAATGAAAGTTATTAATACAGGCGAACCTATTAAAGTACCGGTAGGACCGCCGACTCTGGGAAGGATTTTAAATGTACTGGGCGAACCCGTTGATGAAGGTCCTCCGTTAAATGCCGAAATAAGTCTTCCCATTCACAGACCGGCTCCTAAGCTTACGGAACAAAACACTAAAACCGAGATTTTTGAAACGGGCATTAAAGTTATTGACCTGCTTGAACCGTATTCAAAAGGCGGAAAAGTCGGTTTGTTTGGCGGCGCAGGTGTTGGTAAAACGGTTGTTATTATGGAATTAATTCATAACATAGCACAGGAACACGGCGGCGTTTCGGTTTTTGGAGGAGTAGGTGAACGAACAAGAGAAGGAAATGACCTCTGGAATGAAATGAAGCAGTCAGGCGTTATTGATAAAGTTGCTCTGGTTTACGGACAAATGAACGAACCTCCGGGTTCAAGAATGAGAGTCGGTTTAAGCGCATTGACAGTTGCAGAGTATTTCAGGGATTACTCAAAACAAGACGTGCTGTTATTTATTGACAATATTTTCAGATTCGTTCAGGCGGGTTCGGAAGTTTCTGCTCTTCTTGGCAGAATGCCAAGCGCGGTAGGTTATCAACCGACTCTTGCAACGGAAATGGGCGAACTTCAGGAAAGAATCACAAGTACGCTTGACGGTTCAATTACATCGGTTCAGGCAATTTATGTTCCTGCCGATGACTTGACAGATCCGGCTCCTGCTACGACCTTTGCGCATCTTGATGCTTCAACTGTTCTTTCAAGACAGATTTCCGAATTGGGTATTTATCCTGCCGTTGATCCTTTAGCAAGCACAAGCAGAGTCCTTGATCCGAGAGTTATCGGAGATGAGCACTACAATACAGCAAGAGGAGTGCAGCAGGTACTTCAGAGATATAAAGATTTACAGGATATTATAGCGATTCTCGGTATGGACGAGCTTGCCGAAGAAGACAAAATAATTGTCGGCAGAGCAAGAAGGATACAAAAATTCTTAAGTCAGCCTTTCTTTGTCGCTGAAACCTTTACAGGGACAGAGGGAAGATATGTCAAACTTGAAGACACCATAAAAGGCTTTAAAGAAATTCTTGAAGGCAAGCATGATGAACTTCCGGAACAGGCTTTTTATATGGTAGGAACTATCGAAGAAGCTGTTGAGAAAGCCGAAAAAATTTCTAAAGGTTCTTAATAATGTCTGATAATAAGTTAAAACTAAAAATTATAACCCCCGAAAAAATTCTTGTGGAAGAAGATAACGTAACGGCAGTCTATGCAAGAGCTGTTGACGGTGAATTAGGGATACTTCCCGGACATATACCTTATATGACGGCGCTTGAAATTGCAGTTTCAAGATACTTTAAAGATGACAAAGAAGAATTTGTTTCGGTTATAGGCGGTATACTTCAGGTAGGCGCCGGAGAGGTTGTTATATTAAGTGATCAGGCAGAACTCGGTAAAGATATAGATGTCTCAAGAGCAAAATCCGCAAAAGAAAGAGCCGAAGCAAGACTTCGTTCAGGCACAAAAGAAGTTGATATTCATAGGGCAGAAATTGCGCTTGCAAGAGCTATTGCCAGAATTAAAGCTGCTTCCAGGTCCCGCTGAAAATGAAACTCAGAATTGCCCATCTTTACCCTGAGCTGTTAAATATTTACGGTGACAGAGGGAATATATTGAGTATTCTCAAGAGATGCTTTTGGCGGAATATTGAAGCTGATGTTGATGAAATTAACGAAGGCGATGTCATAAATCCCGGCTTATATGATTTTTATTTTATGGGAGGAGGACAGGATAAACAGCAGATTGCCGTTTCAAAAGAACTCTCAAAACATAAGTCTGCTCTTACGGATGCTCGTGATGCAGGAGCGGTTTTTTTGGCAATATGCGGTGGATATCAGCTGCTTGGTAATTATTACAAACCCCATGAAGGAGATGAACTCCCGGGGATAAGCCTGTTGGATGTTATAACAGTTGCGGGCAACAAAAGATTCATCGGAAATGTAACAGTTAAACTTAATATTGTAAATATTACTCCCGTTACTCTTACAGGCTTTGAGAATCACAGCGGATTAACATACTTGCAGGGCAATACAACCCCGTTAGGTTTTGTTACAACCGGCAACGGAAATAACGGGAAGGATAAAACAGAAGGAGCGGTTTATCAAAACATTATCGGAACTTATCTTCACGGTTCTTTATTACCTAAAAATCCGCATTTTACCGATTATTTAATAACTCTGGCTCTTGAAAGAAATTACGGAAAAGTCGAATTAAAACCGCTTGATGATGAAATCGAGCTCACGGCGCATAAAAAAGCCCTTAACAGAAAATATTAATAAAAAAGTGTTTTTAAGCCGCAGTTTTTTCATGCTACGGTTTTTATATGGTACTAATAAAATAAATATGTTAAGATTTTGTAACCTTGGAGTTATTAAATGGGCAAAGAATCCTTTCTCGGAATAGATGTAGGTTCAGTAACAACTAAACTTGCAGTTATAGATAAAAGCGGCGAATATATTGACAGTGTTATGCTGAGAACGGCAGGGAAACCGGTTAATGCCGTTCAGCAAGGCATGAAAATGCTTCTTGAAAAAGCAAAAGAAAAATATGATATTTTAGGATGCGGAACAACGGGCAGCGGAAGACAGTTGGCAGGCGCTCTGAGCGGTGCTGATATAATCAAGAACGAAATCACTGCTCACAGTGTTGCGGCAAGTATTATAATCCCGGAAGTTCAAACTATCCTCGAGATAGGCGGACAAGACAGCAAGATAATAATTCTAAGAGACGGAATTGTAACTGATTTTGCCATGAATACCGTTTGTGCCGCAGGGACCGGCAGTTTTCTTGACCAACAGGCAAGCAGGCTGAATGTACCCATTCAGGACTTTGGTCCTACTGCGTTAAAGTCTGTTTCTCCTGCAAGAATTGCGGGTAGGTGCGGAATTTTTGCGGAAAGTGACCTAATTCATAAACAACAGCTCGGATATCCGGTGCCTGACCTTTTATACGGTTTATGTCAGGCTCTGGTAAGGAATTATTTATCTAATCTTGCGCTGGGAAAAGAAATTTTGCCGAAAGTTGTTTTTCAAGGCGGAGTAGCATCAAACTCCGGTATGGTAAAAGCCTTTGAAGAAGCTCTCGGGCTTGAGGTCTTTGTTCCGCCAAACCACCAGACGATGGGAGCAATAGGCGCAGCTCTTCTTGCAATGGAAAATAATCAGTACACGGGTGAAAAAACGAAATTCAAGGGTTGGGAAATAAGGGACCTTAACTTTAGCTCATTGACTCATGAATGTAGCGACTGTTCAAATTCTTGTGAGATAATTACAATAGTGGAAGGTGAAATAGAAAACAAGGAAGTAAAAAATATTAAGGATGTTCAAGGAAAGGTAATAGCAAGGTGGGGAAGCACTTGCGGCAAGTGGGATACTATCTTGTAAACCAGATAATAAATATCTATATAAAAAATAAAAAAGATTTTGATAGAATAGAAACATGTTCAGCTGAAACAGCTTTTTAATAAAAGAGAGAAATTAATGACATTCCCACCCCTTCAAATATCAAAAAATGTTAAATCCGATAAACCTATAATACAAGGTGGAATGGCTATTCGGGTTAGTACCGCAAGGCTTGCGGCAGCTGTTGCAAATTGCGGAGGCATTGGCGTTATTGCGGCGTCAGGATTGTCTAAAGAAGAGCTTTTTTCTCAAATAAAGCTTGCAAGAGAACTTACGGTTAATAAAGGCGGTTTAATCGGCGTAAACATTATGTATGCTGCAGCAGAATTTAAAAATCTGGTAAATTGGTCTATTGAAGCCAAAATTGACCTGATTATTTTCGGTGCCGGTTTTTCGAGAGATATTTTCAGTATAGGAAGAAAAGCTAATGTTCCCGTTGTGCCTATTGTAAGTTCTGCTAAACTGGCTGTTGCCGCGAAAAAATTGGGAGCAACATCAATAATAGTTGAAAGCGGAGAAGCAGGCGGGCATTTAGGTACATGCGAACCCATCAGAGCACTTATTCCTGAAATAAAAAAAGCTCTTGATCAAACTCCCGATTATCCCGGAATAAATAAAGTTTCTTTGATTGCAGCCGGAGGAGTAACATCAGGAAAAGATATAAAAGAAATGATCTCTCTTGGCGCTGACGGCGTTCAAATGGCTACAAGATTTGTTTTAAGCGAAGAATGCGAAGTCAGCCCCGTATTTAAAAAATTATTTTTAAACACAAAAGATGAAGAAGTCGTATTAATAAAAAGCCCTGTAGGGTTGCCTGCCAGAGCAATATTAACGCCATTTTCCAAAAAGATTATAGAAGGAACGGTTGAGAAGCCTAAAGTTTGTGACGCCTGTCTCAAGCAATGCAGCCATAATTTTTGCATTATCAGGGCTCTTGAAGCAGCTCGAAAAGGTGATTTAGAACGCGGACTTTTCTTTACGGGCGGTAATGTAACAAAATACAAAGACATAATCTGCGTCAAAGAAATCTTTAAGAGACTTGAAGAAGAAGCAGAAATAAAAGAAGATGCAAATAAATCAGAAACGGTCAAAACTTCTGTTAATTAAGTTTATGTTTTGATTTTTTTAATGACCCAAATTTCCGTATTTTTGTTCTTTTTCTTTTAATTCTTTAGCAAGTCGTTCCGATTCTTTTTGATAAGGATCCTGGAAGAATATGAATTTCTTTTCTGGTGACGATGAATTTTTCACCAGATTTTTTACAGCTGCATTAAAACTATTGTTATTATTAGCAAGAGGATTGTTTTTTTCAGCTTCCTGCCGTATTTTATTTAATTCTTTTTTGTCTAATCCTTGTTCGTTATATCTTGATTCAGTTGAATTTTTTCTTATGACGACTATTTCAACTCTTCTGTTTTTAATTTTACCTTCTTCTGTTGAATTTGGTGCTACGGGACGGCTGTCTGCATAGCCCACGGCGGAAAATTTAGTTTTGTCAAAACCCAAATTCTGTATCAAATAACGTACTATTGAAGAAGATCTTGCTGAAGACAGTTCCCAGTTTGAAGGATAAAGAGGAGATTTGACGGGAATATTGTCAGTGTGTCCTTCAACTCTGATAAGGTGGTCAGGGAACTTTGATTTAAGAATGCTTCCTATTTTAGTAAGCAGAGGGAAAGAGCTTTTTTTAATTTGAGCGCTTCCGGAGGTGAAAATAATGCTGTCTATTATGTTTACTTTAAGTCCGCGTTCATTTATGTCAGCATTCAGGTTTTTTTGAATATCTTTTGGGTCGCTCATTTCATTCAAAGTCTTTTTAACTTCTTCAAAATTTGTTTGTTCCTGTTTTACGCCTGCTGTATCAAGAAGAGGAGGCATAAAAGAGTCAGTTTTTGTTTGTCCGCTGTCATTGAGCATGGAATTTCCCGATTTATCCAAAATGCCGGTGTCTCCCTGAATAAGAGACGGAGCTGCAAATGCTTTTTTAAGAGAAATTTGCAAATCTTTAAATTTTGCCAAATCAACTTGTGAAAGCGCGTATAAAACAACAAAGGTAGCAAACAGGAGCGTAATAAAATCCGCATAAGAAACAAGCCATCTTTCAAGATTTTCATGTTCTTCATGATGGTTTTTTTTCTTAGCCATGGATTTTATACCTTTTAGAAATTTTTACAGTAAGAATTAAAAAGTATTTTGTACGGGAAAATATTAAATTTTATTCACTCTGCTTTGATGAAGATTTTTTGATTTTTTCAATAAGGAAGGCTTGAAGTTTTCTTTCAATCAAAGTGGGACTTTCTCCTGCCTGTATTGATAATATGCCTTCTATGATTATCTCCTGAGCAAGGAAAGACTTTTGGCTCTTGACTTTAATTCTGCTCCCGATAGGTAACATTACAAGGTTAGCGCCCACAAGACCGTAAACCGTTGCAACGAAAGCAACCGCTATACCCGCACCTAGCTTAGAAGGATCGCTTAAGTTCTGCATAACCTGAATAAGACCCAATACAGCTCCAATAATACCCATTGTCGGGGCGAAACCTCCGCCGGCTTCCCATACTTTAGCTGCTTTATTTGCCTTATCTTCCATTTGGTTTAACTGCGTTTCCATAAGGTCTCTTACCAGCACGGGGTCTGCTCCGTCGCTGACTGCTTCTAGCCCTAATTTCATTATGGGGTCTTTAGCATTTTTTGCCTCTTTTTCAAGGACTATAACTCCTTCTTTTCTGGCTTTAGTGGCATATTTGATAATTTCAGCGATAACTTTGTTATAATCCACCTTAACATTTCCGAAGGCAATGGATAGAGCCGAGACGGCATTCATTAATTCCGGTACCGGAAAACTCAATATGACTCCGCCTAATGTTCCTCCATATACAATAATAGCAGCAGTAACCTGTACAAGCGACTGGACACTGCCTCCTTCAAGTGCTTGTCCGAGCAAAATGGCGCTTATACCGAAAACTAAACCTATTAAAGCTCCAAAATCCATTTAGCTTTTCATTCCTTATGTTGGTTTTATTTTTTCAGATTTAGACTATAATCTTATACAGCATCATTAAATCTTATTTTTTATGCCCTGTAATCGTTCAATTAAATTAACCGAAAGAATGCTGATGGGTTTATCGCATATAAAAAGCTCTTCTATAACCGTTTTATGTTTGTTTTTTATATTTGTGCCTGTAAATCTGGTTTTTTCAGCCGGTGCTGATGTTCTTGTGCAAGCTGAAAAATTTATTCAGTCAGGCAAATATACAAATGCGGAGAGCCTTTTACTTGCCGAGCTTAAAAAGTACCCCAAAAATGTTCAGCTTTTAATAAAATTGGCTGATATCAGCCTTAAAAAAAACAATCTTGAGTCTGCCGGAAAATATTTAAACAGGGCTTTTCAAATTGAGCCCCGGAATAGTAATATTTTCATTACTTCTGCCGAGCTTATGCGCAAAAATTCCCAATACAGCGAAGCAGAGGAAATTTTGCAAAAACTTAACATCGAGAATCCGACAGACATAGGTTTAAAACTTATGCTTGGGGATGTTTATCTTGAAGATTTTTCTAAAAACCGACAAAAACTCAACGAAGAAGAAAAACAGACCCTTCTAAACAGAAGCCTGAATAATTATAAACAGGCTTCAAATCTCAGTCCCAACAATGCAGATATTCACATTAAACTGGCAAAGGTTTATCTTGAGCTTGAAAAAACAGCAAAGGCTTATGATGAGATTCTTATAGCCGATGAATTAGGCATTAAGGATACCGAAAACCTTTATTTTCTTGCTGATTTTTATTTCAAAAAGGAAAATTACGACAAAGCCATGAAAATTTTACAGCGTAGCGAGCTATATAATCAAAACAAATCTGCTAAAGCCCATTTAATACTTGCGGAAATTTATGAAAAGCTGGGTGATATCCAAAATGCAAAAAATGAATATGAAATTGCTCTTAAAATAATTCCGAAAGACAAAACTGTTGAGGAATGCATAAAAAGACTCGTTGAAATGGAGAGTCCTTTGACACAGTTAATTTCTGCCGATGAATCTCTAAAATACCAAAACTTAACACCGGCAGAGGAAACCCTGCTGACAAACGCTTTTATCTATTTAGTTACGGATAAATTTATCAACGGAAGAAATCTTTACAATCAAATATTGGAAAATAACCCCGTAAACTTTTATGCCAAAGAAGGTTTAATAGAGTTTTATTACATTCAGTGGCTTAATGAATGTTTTAATCCGAAAAACTACTTTGAAGATTATGAATTTCTTGAAGGTTTGCCCGATTTAGAGGAGCTGAAAATAGCCAACGTAAAATTTAACATGATGGTAGGAATATCAAATCCGATTCAGACACAGTACAAACTCAGAATGATAGCAGAAAGCCCCAGTCTTAACTATCTGCAGCTTCTCAATTCCGCAAGAGCTTATTTCTTATTGGGAGAATATAACCTTTCAGCTTACAAAACAACTTCGCTGATAAATTCACCTCTTCCTGATGCTGAATTATACAGGATTGCCGGATATTTGGCATTGGATCAAAACTATTATCAGGCACAAAAAATATTTAAAAGTCTAGTAGGCAAAATTCCGCCGGAACAAATAAATCCTGTTTTGGAACGCATAACTTCAAAGTTTAATAATGCTGATGCGATTTTTAACGAAGGAAAAATTCTTTACAAAAAGAGAAAGTATGACAAAGCTTCAGAAAAATTTCGTTTAGCAATAAATACCGTCCCGGAACACAAACTTTCGCATCTTTATTACGGTTATTCCCTGCACAAGAAGAAACATAAACAGGAAGCGCTAAAAGAAATAAGAATTTATAAGGAATTAGATACCCTTTATCCCTCGGATGAATCTGAAATAACAGACAAAAAGTTGGAAAAAACCATAAAGAAATGGGAAAAGGAAATTTCCAGAAAAAAATAATATTGTAAAATTCTTGTTCCTTAGTGAAAAAACTTATATGCTGAATATAATGTAAAATAATCTGATTTCAGATTCGGATAATTGTGGACAAAAAACCTTCGGAATACAAAATAATTATTGTTGATGACGAGCCGATGATAACGTCGGGCTTAAAAACCCTGCTTTCAGTCGAAGGCGGCTACTGCCCGGAGGTCTTTAATTCAGCAGGGGAAGCTCTTGAATATATTAAAAATATCTCAATAGATTTGGTAATTACGGACTTTTTCATGCCGGGGTTAAACGGTATAGAATTTTTAAAAGAAATTAAAAAGATACATCCGGAAGTCAGCACCATTCTGCTTACGGGGTATGCGGACAAGGAAAGCGCTATAAAAGCCATAAACGAGATAGGACTATACCGGTATATTGAAAAGCCCTGGGATAACGAAGATTTACTTCTTTCCATAAAGAACGCCTTAGAAAGAAGTTATCTTATGCAAAAACTGTGCCAAAAAGTTTTTGAACTTGAGGTAGCTAAATCTCAGCTTGAAAATTACAGCGAAAATTTAGAAAAAGAAGTTAATAAAAGGACAAATGAGCTTATTGCTTCACGGGAAGATTTTGCGGCAACTCTCGCGCATGATTTAAGAACGCCTCTGCTTGCGGCAATTCAGACTTTGAGTTTTTTCTTGGACGGTACACTGGGTAATCTCGACGAAAAACAAAAACAGTTTTTGGAAACTATGCTTGTGAGCAACAGAGACATGTTGGGACTGGTTAATGCTTTGTTGGAAGTTTACAGATATGAATCGGGGCAATTGGTTTTATGTAAGGATTATTTTGATTTAAAAGATTTTATCAACGGTTGTACAACTGAAATTTTACCGCTGGGACAAAAGAAAGACATCGAGATAAGCGCAACTTCATTACCCGATAACGGAAGAATTTATGCAGACAGGGGGGAATTAAGAAGAGTTATTGCAAATCTTCTCGGTAATGCGGTTAAATATACTCAAGCAGGAGGTATGGTAAAAATAACTGCGGATTTTGGCGAAGATGACGTTCAAATTAGCGTTGAGGATAACGGCAGCGGAATTCCGCCCGAGGATATTTCACGGCTTTTTAACCGCTTTTCGCAGGGTACAAGCATAAAACGCTCAACAGGAACGGGGTTAGGTTTATATCTTTCAAGACAGATAGTTGAGGCTCACGGAGGTAATATTTCCGTTGAAAGTGTTTTAGGTTCAGGAAGTAAATTTGTGGTCAGTATCCCAAATAATTAATCAAAAAGGAGTAAAAATGTCCGAAGAAAAGATAAAAGTTTTAATTGTTGAAGACCACGTTATGACGAGAATGGGGCTTGAGTTGGTTATTCAAAAAGCTCAGGACATGGAGATAGCAGGTATTGCAGAGGATGGAGGCAAGGCTGTTGAAATGGCAAAAGAAACCATTCCCGATGTTATTCTCATGGATATCGGATTACCTGTTATTGACGGGATAGAAGCTACACAAAAAATTAAATCATCAGGGATAGGTTCGAACATTATTGTATTTACTTCGAGAGAAACCGAACAGGATGTTTTTTCTGCTTTGGGAGCGGGCGCTGATGCCTATATTCTCAAAGGAACTGCGCCTGAAATGCTTTTATCGGCAATTAGAGCGGTAAATGAAGGTACCGCATGGCTTGATCCTCTGATTGCCAAAGTCGTTTTGAGAAACGTAACACAAAGACAGGCAAGACTTGAAACAACTCCTATTATTTCCGAGAAACAGCAGATGCGTCCGTCGAATAATTCCGGTTTAACAGAAAGAGAGCTTGAAGTTCTAAAACTTATTGTTGAAGGACTGTCAAATCCGGAAATAGCAGAGAGGCTTTTTATAACAAGAGCAACTGCAAAAGCTCATGTTCACAGCATTTTGCAAAAAATGTGCGTTGATGACAGAACCCAGGCGGCAGTAACTGCTATGAGAGAAGGGCTTGTTTAGTTGGTTAAGTGTAAAATAGCTTGAAATTGACTGATGAAATTACTAATAAATGGAAAAAAACAAAATAAATTTAACTTTTTACCATTGATTTGTTTGTCAATATTTATCTCTTTTTATACTCTCGCAGCTTTTTCAAAAACAGAAAAAACACCCCCGGCGACTGAATACCCGTTATTCAGATTTGAACAGTATAATAATCCTTCGGGAACTCAAAAGCTAAATTTATTTAATATTGAAAAAAAACGTGAAATTCTCAGCCAACCTGTAATTTCGTCGGATAAAACCAAAGCTGTTTATTGCGAAACGGATTTTTATCCCCAAACAAGTCAAACCGCAAGCAGATTGTTTTATATCAATATTCCGGTTCCTCAACCTTCAGAACTTTCGGGAGAAGTTGTTGCAGAAACGCCGGATATGTACAAAATAAAAACCCTCGAAAACCCCGGAATTAAAATTCTGGAGGCGGGAAGAGGGTATTTAACCGAAGATTTGTTTGAAACTCTGACAATAGTTGACTGGTCTTCGGACGGCAAAAAGCTTCTGGTTAAGGAAACAACAGCCGAACATCAAAGAGGTATTCATAAAACTGATTTGTGGGTTTATGATTTTGATGCTCAAAAAGCTAAAAAACTCTTAGAGCTTAGAAAAGCAATTATCTATTATATGAAGAAAAAGCATAATTTTAGAATTGACGAATTCAGATGGGATATCACTCCTTTAGGCTGGGCTATAAATGACAAAGATTTAATAATTGCCAATGTTTACGGGTATAACGATAACGGCAAACAGTTTTTAGGGGCTTTCGGGATTGATTCAGAAGGCAAAACGTCAAGAGTTCTTTCTTTGGATAACGAAAACCTGCCTGTTTCACAAAACGGACTTGTGCTGATAATCGAGGGCGAAAAAAAATATTATCAGCCGCCGCCTAATTAATAGACCATTTGCTTTTAGGCTTCTTTTCCAGTTTGGCTTTTACTTCTTTGTAAATTTCCCTGATGGTATTTATATCTCTTTCAGAGAGCTTATTAACGGTGAAATTCTCAAACATAATGTCCCCAGGGTCTTCACTATGCCCGAAAACACCTAGCGCATGACCTATCTGGTGCATGGCAACCTGCTTTATTTTTGCTTTGGCGTCTTCTTCAGAGAGTCCTTCAACCATTTTAGTATTTATAAGTACATCAGGAGATAATTTTTCGAATTTTGTGCCTTTGTACTGGAGAATTGGCGAAGCAACCGAATTGCCCAAAGCTCCAAGCCCGCCTACTACCGGTATTCCCACAAGTCCGCCTGCCACCATTGCAACAATAGAACCGACCTGAACGGCAGTACTCGCTTTTTTATATTTTGCTCTCTCTTTTTCGGCATCAACATCATCACTTTTAAGTGCGGGTTTATAGGGAAAATCTTCAAAATTTTCTGACCAGCCGATTTGGATATCGGCTTTGGCAGGATTATTTACTATTTCAAAGGTAATAACCCCGTCGGATGCTTTTGACCATTCGTCCATAGCGGCTTTCACGGCTTCTTTGTAGTAGTCTTTATAAGGTTTTACTCTGCTTTCCAAGAAGAATATGCTCACCGGCATTTTACCGAAGACTGAAACTCTGCCTTCACTTTGTTCTATAATTTCGTGAATGTATGTATCGTCATAAACTTTAGGTTTTCCGTTTTGTGTCTGTGGTCTGTATTCATTTCCTTTAAGGACAGCTTTTTTTAGTTTGTCCACTCTAACGATGAGACTGTCTTCACTTTGACTTTTTCCTAAAACATCATTCTCAAGTCTGTTAATTCTGCTTACTACGGGTTCGGAATTGTAATTAGTCCCGTATAACTTATTTTCAACTTTAGTCAGGGTATCGCTTATTGACGTATCAGATACTTCAGAATACTTTGGGGTAGGCGTTTCTTTCCTGTTAACGGCTTCAGAAATTTTTTTCAGTGCATCCTGGCCTCTTTCAGTTTGGTCTGCATCTACTGCATACTTAATCGACTTTTCAACGTCAGATTTGGCTTTATCAAGCTCACCTGTGTAAAAATAATCAGCTCCCTGCGAAAAATAAATTTCGCTGAGAATTTCTTTGGCGTATTTTTCGGAGGGTTTGAGTGACAGAACTTTTTCGGCATATATTATCGCATTCGGATAATCTTTATCGTGCAGCAGTTTGGATGAATGGCTTAAATAGGCGGTTACCGCATTATCCAGAAAAACTGCTGTTTTGTATGTTCTGTATGCTTTTTCATAATTAATGGCAGAATTGAGATAATCTTTTTTTTGATATAACTCATGACCGGTTTTAGCATATTTATTGGCACTCTCAATGGCACCGGCTGATGAAACGCTCTGTGCTTGAACACTCATCGGGCTTAACGGTAAGAATGACATTAAAAATGCTAATGATAAGGCGATAAATTTGCTTATTTTCATAGAATTATTTCTTAGATTAATCAATTTACAAACAAGTATATTATACATTGCTAACCAATAGCTATTATTTTGGCAGGCACTTTCAAAGATAAATTATTGTAAAGATTTTGTAAAAATCGGCGCAATGCATGGCAATTTTTTATTTGGTTGGTTTTAGCTAATATAGGAAGTAATTGTATTATTTAACAGGAGAAATAAAATGCAGGTATCGGCAGTAAAAAATTCATTAAACAGCCAAGTTTTATTTGCAGGAAAAGAAAAGAAAGCGGAAGCCCCAAAACAGAACTACACAATGTACAAAGACCACTTTGTAAGAAATACCGCCATTGCGGCAGGTTTAGGAGCAGCATTAAACGGAATTCCAACTAAAAGTGTTAAAGGAGCTTTAGTCGGATCTGTTATATCAACTGCAATCTATTATGCAGGTAAAACAGTAGCAGACCATTTCAGAAGAGAAGGCAAAGGAGAAAGTGATAACTTAGGCAAAAATCTTGTTATTTCAGCAGGCTTAGGATCAGCAGCTCTTGCAGTATTAGCAAAAGTTAAAAAATTCCCTATGAAACTTGGTGCTCTTTGTGGTATTTTTGCAGGCATTGGTTTATACCTTCTAGCTAAAACCCCATACGATCAAATCACAAAAAAATAGAACAAAAATATTTTTTCAAAATAAATAAGGCGGCAATTATTATTGCCGCCTTTTAAGATTTCTTGTTTAAATTTCATTTTAATCATAAAATTGTCCTATGAAACAGCATTTAATAAGGTAAATAAATATGCAGAGCAGTATTTTAAAAGAAACGAGAGCTTACAGTTTAAAAGAAATTAACTCAATCATAGGCGGCATTTTAAACGGACCTGATGAGAATCTGGTTATCAGCAAAATACTTCCGCCAAAAATAGCGGATGAAGATACTCTGGCTCTTGCTTTTACGGAAGAAGAAATAGAGAACCTTCCTCAAACAAAAGCTAAGGCAGCACTTGTTCCATTGGGGGCTTCTTTTGATAATCTGACTACCATAGAAGTAGAACGCCCGAGACTTGCCATGATGAAGCTCCTGCATCTTTTCTATATACCGCCGGACAGCCATGTCGGTATTCATCCCTCTGCAATAGTCCATCCTGAAGCAAAACTCGGTAAAAATGTTTCCGTAGGACCGAATGTTGTTATAAGCAGAAGCGCGATAATAGGGGACAATAGCAAAATTCTGGCAAACGCTTATGTCGGAAAGTTTGTTTCAGTGGGTAACAATTGCTTATTCCACCCGTCTGTTTGTATAGGTGATTTTGTGCAGATAGGCAATAATGTCATAATCCACCACGGGGCAAGCATCGGTGCTGACGGATTCAGCTTTGTAACGGAAAACCCGAATAACATTGAAACCGCAAAACAGGAAGGCAAAGTACAGGGTGATTTTTCACAGCAAAAGACTTATAAAATCCCGTCACTAGGATCAGTTACCATAAGCGATGATGTAGAAATAGGTGCTAACACTGCAATAGATAGAGGGACAATTGAGAATACCTTTGTAGGCAAGGGGACAAAAATTGACAACCTTGTAATGATAGGACACAACTGTAAAATTGGTGAAAACTGTCTTATAGTTTCGCAGGTCGGGATTTCCGGAAGTGTTGTTGTCGGTGATAGGGTTGTAATTGCAGGTCAGGCAGGCATTGCAGACCATATAACAATAGGAAACGATGTTATAGTTATGGCGCAGTCAGGCGTAAGCAAAAATATTCTCGAAAAGTCCATAATAATAGGCTCTCCCGCAGTTCCCCGCAAAGACTATGTTAAACAGCTTAAAGCCGTGAAAGACGTTGAAATGCTTTCACGGGAACTTAAAGAGTTAAAAGAAGAAATTAAAAAACTGAAAGAGAAAAACTGATGCGAACAATTCTTTCCGAATTTAAACTAAGCGGGATTAGCCTCATGGAAGGTAAACATGCAGAGGCTGTTGTAAAACCTGCAACAAAGGATGGTATTTGGTTTTATCCGAATAACACTTCGGAAGGCATAAGAGCTTGCCTCGAAAATGTTGTTTCAACCCTTCACTGCACAGTTCTTGGCAACGGAAAAAATATTGTTAAAGTAGTCGAGCATTTCATGGCTGCTTGCGCTTTTGCTGAAATTGACGGTGTTGAAGTGTATTTAAATACCGAAGAACTTCCCATTCTTGACGGAAGCGCTTTCAAGTGGTATGAAGCTCTCCAAAATGTCGGCATTTTATGCGAAATAGGGCAAAATGCCCCTTCTATAACAGCTCCTCAGTATGTGGTCTCATCAGGAACAGTTATTTCGGTCATTCCGGATGACAGTTTTAAAGTTACTTATTGCGTTGATTTTAATCATCCCGAACTTAAACAAGTCTGGTATGACTGGGATTTATCTAAAGGTATTAATGAAATTATTCAGGCCCGGACATTCGGTTATGTTAAAGATCTTGAAAAGTTTCAGCAGGCAGGTTTTGCGCTTGGAGCACAGATAGACAATACAATCGGTCTGACCGAAGAGGGTTATACGGTTGACTTAAGATCTGAAAGAGAGCCCGTTAAACATAAAATACTGGATTTAATAGGTGATTTGTATTTGACGGGCATAAATCCGCTTCATATGAAATGTAATATAACGGCAAAAAATGCGGGACATAAAAACCATGTAGAATTTGCAAAAGTGTTAAAAAAATCTTTGGAGAGAGAACAATGCCTACAGATGAAATAATCAAACCGGTCAGTTTTGATATTCAGGAAATTATGAAACTTTTACCTCACAGGTATCCTTTTTTGCTGGTGGACAGAATAACCGAGTGTGTTCCGGGAAAGTATGTCAAAGGGTATAAAAACGTTACATTCAACGAGCCGTTTTTCACGGGACATTTCCCTGAAAAACCCGTAATGCCGGGCGTGCTTATGGTTGAGGCTCTTGCACAGGTAAGTGCGGGAATTTTGCTTACGCTTCCGGAATACAAAGGCAAACTTGCGCTTTTTGCAGCAATTGACGGAGTGAGATTTAAAAGAGTCGTAACCCCGGGTGACAGACTTGATATGCATTGTGAAATGGTTAAATTAAAAGGCAGCATATGCAAAACAAGCTGCAAGGCAGAAGTTGACGGACAATTGGCAGTTACGGCAGAGCTAATGTGTCATGTTCAGTGAAATGAGGCAATGAAATGAAAACCCAAATATATCCCAACGCTGTTATACATCCTACCGCAGAAATTGCTGACGGAGTTATAATTCATCCTTATGCGGTCATTGGACCGGATGTTAAATTAGCGGAAGGAGCAGAAATCTTTCCCCACGCATACATTGAATATTGTGAAATAGGCAGGAACACCGTAATTTCGAGCGGAGCTGTGATAGGAACCGCACCGCAGGATTTAACGTATAAAAATGAAAAAACTTCGGTTATTATCGGCGATAACTGCCAAATAAGAGAGCATGTTACCGTCAACAGAGCTTCAGGAGAGGGGAATGTTACAAAAGTAGGCAATAACTGTCTTTTAATGATAGGTTCTCACGTTGCTCACAACTGTAAACTCGGAGATAATGTCATAATTGCCAATCTTGTATTACTTGCGGGGCATGTAACCGTTGAGGATTATGCGTTTATTGGAGGGACGGTTGTTATACATCAGCACGTACGGATTGGCGAAATGACTATTATGGGCGGATTTTCTGGTACAAGACAGGATATTCCACCCTATGCCAAAACAGACGGCAGACCGGCGCGAATAATCGGAATTAATACCATAGGTCTGAGAAGAAGAGGGCTAAATCAGGAAGAAAGAACCAACCTTAAAAAAGCTTTTAACTTGGTATGGTTTTCGGATTTAAATACCAAACAGGCTGTCGAAGAAATCAAAAATACAATTCCTACAAACCAATACATTGAACATCTTGTCAAATTTATCGAAGAAAGTAAAAGAGGCGTAACAAAGCTCTCAGGCAAGAAAAAAGAAGCATTTGAAGGAACGTCCGACGGAGAAGGAATCAATGACTGAAATTTGCATAAGAAAAATGCAAAAAGAAGACGTTGAAGGAATAATGGAAATCGAAAAAGTTTCTTTCGGCGTTTTTCACTGGTCGCCGGAATCTTTTTCGTCTGAAATCGATAATATAATGGGTAATTATTATACCGCTCTGGATAAAGAAACAGGTAAAGTTCTAGGTTATGCCGGTTTTTGGCTGATACTTGACGAAGCACATATTACTACAATTGCGGTTCGTCCCGAATACAGAGGTAACAATTTCGGCGAAGTCCTGCTTCAAAAATTAATTGATGAATGTTATGAAAAAAAGGCAAAATGGGTAACGCTTGAGGTAAGAGCAAGCAACAGAGCCGCTCAAGGTTTGTATTACAAATATGAATTCAAGAGTTTGGGATTAAGAAAAAGATATTATCAGGATAACAATGAAGACGCCCTTATTATGTGGACTGAAAACATTTGGGACACAAAATTTAAAGAAAAATACTCAAAACTAAAAGAAGAACTCAAAAATAAGTTGGTAAATGTTTAAACGTCTTTTTCAAAACTTTAAATATTCCGATTTTTTGGAAAACTATCCTCCGCTGAAGCTGGGGGGACTAATTGCCGGTATTTTTTGCACTTTTTTGATTATAACGGCAACTTATACTCAAGTTCCGGTAGGATTTTATACTTTTTTAAAAGTTCCGGTTTTGATGCCTGCTAACATAAAGCCTTTAAATGACCTGGTAAACATTTATACATACATACCGCAAATTCCTGTTGTACTTTTTACAGGAGCTCTTTTGGGTCCCAGGATAGGTTTTTTGTCGGTATTTATATATATTGCTCTCGGACTGGCAGGTTTGCCGATTTTTGCATCTGGAGGCGGGTTTAATTATATAACCCAACCGACCTTCGGCTACATACTGGGATATTTTGCAGGTTTGCACCTTTGCGCCAGAATCATGTCGGGTAAAGTTACCAATTATTCAATTTTCAGGGCAAGCGTATCCGGAGTAATTGCCATACATATTCTCGGAATAATTTATTTAGTATCCATTATGCTTTTAAGCCACAGTCCACTACTTGTTATACTTGGTTGGATATGGAATTTAAGCATAATACAAATAATTTACGACATTGTTGCAAGTTTCATATTAATTTCTTTAGCCCGTCCGATAAGATCATTGTTATGGATGGGAATGGATTAAATTTTTCTCTTGAAAGCTCTTGCCGCTGTTACGAGATTTTCGTGGTATTCAAGTCCCAAATACCTGTAAGCTCTGACGATAATCCTGAAAAGATCCGTTTTTTGCCATGAATCATTTTTAGCGACAATGAGATTATCCCCTATTGTCATGTAATAAGAAGTTTCATAGTTAAAACTTTTGATGCCCATTTTGGCTATTGTTTCTTTAACGAGTTCAAAACTTAAATTGTTGCCTTCACAATGTTCTATCAGCGGTCTGATAACGGGATGATTTTTGTACTTGTTTCTTAGATTCTGCATCTTAAGGTTATTTCTGACCTCCGCGCTCTAAGTTTAATAAACCGTACCTGTTTAACGGATTCTAACCTTCCTCTTTTTGGATTTAAAAGCTTTCTTTCCAGCTTTTTACTATTTTGCAATATATCAGGAAAGCCCCTCAAAGTCAAAGTTTAGAGGGTAAATTGTTACATAAAAAACAAATTTTGTTACGCTTGTGATATCATTTTAACGACGGCACAAAGACAAATTTGTCAGACTATATTTCGAATTTAGATTTTAGGGTGAGGCATAAATAATGACTATTCAAAGCAAACATTTTATCGATGAAGAAAGAATTCAGGACTTAATTGAGTTAGAACCCCGAAGAACTTCCGTTAACGAAATCCTCGATGAGGCACTTAAATTAAAGGGACTTAAACCGGAGCAGGCTGCAGTTTTACTAAATATTACCGATAAAGACGATTTAGCAAGGTTGTTTTCTGCGGCAAAGAATGTTAAGGAACAAATTTACGGCAAAAGAATTGTGCTTTTTGCGCCTTTGTATTTAAGCAATTACTGTACAAACAATTGTCTTTACTGCGGTTTTAGGATTGACAATAAAGAAATCAAACGCCGAATTTTATCCCCTGATGAAGCTGTTGAAGAAGCGAAAGAAATAATCAATGCCGGACACAAGAGAATACTGCTCGTAGCCGGCGAAAATACAAAAATGAGCAATCTTGATTATGTAAAAGAAGTAATAGATAAAATTTATGAACAAAAACTTCTTAACGGCGAAATCAGAAGACTTAATGTCAATATTGCTCCTTTAAGCCTTGAGGAATTCCAAAGGCTTGGGACTTTCGGCATCGGAACTTATCAGTGTTTTCAGGAAACATACCACCGCGAAACATATAAAATAATGCACCCGTCAGGTTTAAAAGCTAATTATGATTGGCGTGTCGATACAATGGACAGAGCTTTATCCGCGGGACTTAAAGATGTCGGAATGGGAGCTTTATTTGGCTTGACTGACTTCAGGTTTGAAGTTATCGCGCTTCTTATGCATGCACAGCATCTCGACAGAAAATTCGGCATAGGTCCTCATACCTTGTCAGTACCCAGAATCGAACCTGCTCAGGGCTCAGCCTTATCTGAAGCGCCGCCTTTTGCGGTATCGGACGAAGATTTCAAGAAGATTATAGCGGTATTGAGACTAAGCGTTCCTTATACCGGTATTATATTGACTACAAGAGAGCGGGCGGAGTTCAGAAAAGAGCTTATAGGGCTGGGAGTTTCTCAGATAAGTGCGGGGTCAAAGACCAACCCGGGCGGCTATCATGAAAAGAAAGACACGACCGAGCAGTTCACCGTCGGAGATACCCGCAGCCTTGATGAAGTCATATACGAGCTTATACAGGATGATTACATACCGAGTTTTTGTACGGCATGCTATCGAAGAGGACGCACGGGCAAAGATTTTATGGATTTGGCAAAGCCCGGGCTTATTCAAAAGTTCTGTGATCCGAACGCTTTATCGACTTTTAAGGAATACCTTGAAGATTATGCCGGTCCTCAAACAAAATCAGCAGGTTTAAAACTTATTGACGATAAATTATCAAATATAAAAGCCAAAGATGTTAAGCTCGCAGAGAAAATTACCGGTCAGCTTAAGCTTATTGATGAAGGACAGAGAGATATTTATATTTAAAATCCCGTTAGGCTTGTATAGCTTATACAAAAGCTCATTCTTATAAAAAGCTCATTCGTATTACATAGTTAACACATGATAGAATATCTAAGAATGCTTGATTTAGGAGAGGAGTTTTAATGGATACTGTTTGGACAAAATATGCAAAAGTTCTTGTAGAATATTCATCGGATGTTCAAAAAGGCGATTTGGTTATAATCAGATCAGAAACACAGGCACAGCCGCTTGTAGAAGCTGTCTATAAATGTGTCCTTGAAAAAGGAGCATATCCGATAACAAGAATTGCAATTGAAGGCATTAATGAGACGTTTTTTAAATATGCTCAGGATGAACAGCTCGATTTTATAGATCCGTTTACTCAGCTTGAGTATGACCGCGTTGATAAATTTATTTCAATCGGTGCGCCTTATAACTTAAAAAATCTTACCCGCATAAATCCAGAAAGGCTGGCAAGGCGTTCAAAAGCAACAAAACCTCTGTCCGATAAACTTTTAAAAAGAGCCGCGGAAGGCAGTTTGAGCTGGGTAATTTGTGACTATCCCACCAATGCCTTGGCTCAGGAAGCAAAAATGTCGCTTCAGGAGTACAGAGAATTTTTATTCAGCGCGTGTCATCTGCACCTTGATGATCCCGTTGCCAAGTGGAAAGAAATCGGCGAAAAACAACAAAAACTTGCCGATTATATGACGGGCTGCAAAAAAGTCCGCATAGTCGGCGAAAAAACCGATTTAACTCTTTCAACTGAAGGGAGAAAATGGATAAATTGCTGCGGCAGTAATAACTTCCCTGACGGAGAAATATTTACATCTCCTGTTGAAGACAGCGCAGAAGGCGAAATATTCTTTGATTTTCCTGCAATTTACCGTGGCAACGAAGCCGGTAATATTTATTTGAAGATTGAAAGAGGCAAAGTAGTTCATGCCGAAGCGGAAAAAGGCGAAGAATTTTTCCTTAAGATGATTAATCAGGATGAAGGAGCAAGATTTATCGGTGAAATAGCGTTCGGAACGAATGACATGATACAGGATGTCACGGGAAATATTCTCTTTGACGAAAAAATCGGCGGTTCAATCCATATGGCGCTGGGGGCTTCATATCCCGAAACAGGCGGAAAGAACGAATCTGGTCTTCACTGGGATTTAATCAAAAATATGAAAAAAGACTCACGAATTTATGCCGATGATAATTTGATTTATGAAAACGGCGTTTTTTTGATTTAAAAAACTATGAAATGCATTTTTGTATTTTACATGATCTAGTTTCGAGGCAATATTGGTGGCTCCTCGCCCCCAATTTTACCTCTCACCTTTCCAAAGTCGGGTTTGAAAAATTCGATTTTTCCAAAAAATCAAAATTTTTCTACACCCTCCAAAAAACTCAAGTTTACATTGCTTAATATTTGGCAAAAAAACTAGCAACTTTTTTTTTGAGGGTTTTTTAAATACATGTCCGAATAGACATGATTTGTGAGTAATTTATAAATATACGAAAGGAAAAGTTATGAGATTACCGGCAGTAAGAACAAACCTGGGACAATGTGCAGACCGCGCAGTAAAATATGTAGCAAATTCCGGAACAGCAAAATATCTTGGAAAAACAGCAGAATCACTTTCGCAAAATAAAAATGTCAGATACGTTGCTGACTCCAGAATTTATAACGCAGTTGATAAATATGTTTTAAATAACGTAAGACGCGGTTTAGGTCTTGCTAAAAGAGCTTTGAACTTTGTTCTTATTAAAGTTCCCAACAGAGCAATCGATTTAGTAGAAGCAGGCGCATCAAAAGTTTACAATACAGTAAAATCCGGCGTTTCAAAAGTATGGAACAAAATTCATCCTGCAAAAGCTGAAACTACAGTTAAAGTTGACTAATCACAGCATCAATAATTAATGTATTATCAATAATTTTCGTTACAGCCCATCTTAAAGGGCTGTAATTTTTTTCGGCAAAAAAATTTTCTATATAACCGGCAGCCAGTATTTCCGGTTTTTCTAAAGTAAATTGTTTAATTTCAAGTTTCATGATTTTACCTGCTTTTTCCTGAAGCCATAGTCTTGTGAAACAGTTCTGCCGATTGATTTGATTTGTTCTTCAACATTATTGTTCAGACTTTTCCCTTTATAAAGCTCGTAATATTTTCTGTATTTAATATCCGTTACATTCGGCATTACGACATTTGCTCCGCTTTGAAGAGCTATTATTCTGCCGTTCGGGTTCAATGTCTCCATTGCTGTTGTTGCTGGAATATTGATATCGGGAAGCAGAAGCCTTGTCAGCGCAGTGACTTTAAGGCTCAAAACAAAGGCATTTTTATTGTTTTTATCTTTTAGAGGGGTGTTTTCATGCGCAATAAAAGGACCTATTCCAATCATATCGGCGTCAAGTTCTTTGAAAAACAAAATATCATCAGCTAAGGACTCAATTGTTTGCCCGGGCAGACCGGTCATAATTCCCGTACCTCTTTCAAACCCTGCTTTTTTGATATTTTCAAGACATTTTAGCCTGTTTTCAAAGCTCATATCGGGATTTAAACTTTCATAAAGGCTTTTATCGGTTGTTTCTATTCTCAGCAAATATCTGTCAGCTCCGGCTTCTTTTAACAGGCGGTATTCTTCCTCGGTCTTTTCTCCGATGCTTAATGTCAGAGCAAAATTTAATGATTTTATTTCTTTTATAATTTGTGTCATTTCTAGCGAATCGTAAACACTGTTTTCTCCCGACTGAAGAACAACTGTTTTGAAACCAAGTTCTGCGGCGTTTTTTGCGGTTTGTATAATTTCTTGCGGGCTTAATGAATATCTCTGAAGATTTTTGTTGTCTCTTCTCAGCCCGCAGTAAAGGCAGTTGTTTTTGCAGACATTGGAAAATTCAATCAGCGCGCGCAAATGCACATCGTCGCCGACATATTTTTTTCTGACTTCGTCCGCGGCGGAAAAAAGCTCCTCATTACTGTCGTTATTTTCAAGCAAAGAGATTATCTGCTCTTTTTCAAGCTCGTGTGTTGTTTTTGTTTTTTTAATAAGGTCTTTCATTGCACTTTTTACTTTTTCAAAAAAATCACTAAAATTTCTTTCAGAAGCTAATAAAAATTTTATCCCAAAACCCCTCCGTATGGTGTAAAAATAATTCAAAACATAAAGTTTTGATGAAATTTTTCCGATTCCCCATATAGAGGAGAGCCCTTTTTGCAGGAAAAGTAGAAACAAGAGCTAAAAATTAAATGGCGGTTAATACTATTTATAACGGCATATACCCTATTAATATACACCCGTATATTAAACCTGCGGGTAATAAAGCTGATGAAAAGCCTGCTGAAAGCGTTTCTGAAGAAGCTAAGCGTGAACAAAATCCCTTTAACGAAAATCAGGACGGCAATTTTAAATCCAAAAAAGAATTCAAATCCTCTATGGATTATTCGTCAGGCAGAGTTAATATCAGCCAAATTATTGCGGATTTTCGAAATACCCTTATTGCCGTCGCCGCTCCAAAGGACATTGAGCAGGAAGTGGCTAATTATCTGGAACTGGCGGAAGCGCAATCTCAAAAACAAAAACCTTCAGAAATAATAATAAAATCAGACCTTAAAAATGCCGCATATATACTTGACGACTACATATCCAAAACTTTAAACCGCAACTCAAAAGTGGTTTTGAACTGGGTGGATACACTGCTTCTGCAAAAAGTTGACTACAAATCCCCTGCAAAGGAAACAGCTCCAATTCAGACTAACTCCGCTGAATTATCTCAGGTTGAAATTCCCTTACAAATCAACAATAATGCCCCCTCCATTGAAGAAACTCCGCAGGTTACAGAAATAACCCCCTCAAAACCAAAGTCTGCCGCAGAAAAGTTAATCGATATAAGACTGACCAACATTAATGGAAAAATAGAAAACTTTATTGAACAAAAAGATTACGAAAATGCCTTAATTTCTTGTGAAAAAGGACTAAAAACAGCTCAAAAATTTAGCCGAAATGATGTTGCCGCCAATTTATACATGGATATGGCTTTTATCTGCGATGAAATGCAAGACCCCTCAAAGGCTCTCGAAAACTACAACAATGCCGCTATGCTGTTTAACGATATGAAAGATACGGAAAACGAAGCTAAAGCACATTACAACATGGCAACTATTTATGACGAGACAGGCAAAATTTATCCGGCTTTAGATCACTATTTTTATGCTCTTTCTCTTGACGGAGTGTCTGAAAACATAAAAGGACAATCGCTTTCACTTAATAATATAGGCAATGTGTATTCTAATCTTGAAGAGTACAAAACAGCGCTGGACTTCTACAAACAAGCATACGCTCTTGCAGGGGAGATTAAGGATAACGAAGGAAGAGGGACAATTCTCAGCAACGTCGCAGCAGTTTTCAGAGACACCGGCAATGATGCAAAAGCGCTTGAATATTATAAAAATTCAATTAAATTCGATAAAATTGCTGAAAATATTGAGGGATATGCAAAAAGCCTCGAACAGGCAGGCGATATTCTGGCTAGAAAAGGAGAAATTGCAAAAGCGGCAAGGCTTTATCAGAGCTCAATAAATGCAGGCGAAGCCGTCGGCGATGACGCCTGGATTGAGAGAATGGAATATAAGCTGGAAAGATTGCAGGTATAAAAATAAAGCGGGGGTTAGCCCGCTTCAAATGCTTCTTTTTGGTTTAATTTAAAAATTAAACATACAGCTCATGAGCCTTTTTTGCTTTTTTTAAGCCGTGAAAAGCTCTGACGCCCGGGTATTTTGCCGAAGGTCCGAGTTCCTGTTCAATTCTGATAAGCTGATTGTATTTAGCTATTCTGTCAGTTCTTGAAGCTGAACCGGTTTTGATTTGACCGGAGTTTGTAGCCACTGCCAAATCTGCTATGAATGTATCTTCGGTTTCGCCTGAACGGTGGCTTATAACTGCGGTGTAATCTGCCTGATGAGCAAGGTTAATAGCGGCAAGGGTTTCGCTTAAAGTACCTATCTGGTTGACTTTAACTAAAATGCTGTTTCCGATGCCTTTAACGATACCTTCAGCAAGTTTTTTGGTGTTTGTAACGAATAAATCGTCGCCTACTAGCTGAATTCTGTCACCGAGAACTTCCGTGAGCATTTTCCAGCCGTCCCAGTCTTCTTCTGCCATACCATCTTCGATTGATATAATCGGGTATTTGTCGCAAAGGTTTTTCATGAAGTCAACCATCTGAGCTTTATCAAATGCTTTACCTTCGCCATCAAGGACGTATTTGCCGTTTTCGTAAAGTTCTGAACTGGCTACGTCAAGAGCAAGCTTGATATCGTTTGTTGTATATCCGGCTTTTTCAATAGCGGTGAGAATTACTTCAAGGGCTTCTTCGTTTGATGTCAAATTCGGAGCAAAACCGCCTTCATCACCTACGGAAGTTGCAAGCCCTTTTGCTTTTAATACTGATTTTAAGCTGTGGAATGTTTCAGCTCCCCATCTGATAGCTTCCTGGAAATTCGGAGCGCCGACCGGAGCAATCATAAATTCCTGAATATCTACGTTATTGTCGGCGTGAGCTCCGCCGTTGATGATGTTCATTAAAGGAACGGGAAGAGTTATTGCGTTGATGCCGCCGAGATATCTGTAAAGCGGAATTTCAAGTGCATTAGCTGAAGCTCTTGCACAGGCAAGGCTTACGCCTAAAATAGCATTAGCGCCGAGTTTTCTTTTATTTTCGGTTCCGTCAAGATTAATCATTGTAGAATCGATTTCATGCTGATTGCTTGCATCGTGGTCGATAAGTTCCTTGGCAATAATCTGGTTTACGTTTTCTACTGCCTGAAGAACGCTTTTTCCGCCGTAGCAGGATTTGTCTTCGTCTCTGAGTTCAAGCGCTTCATATATACCTGTGCTTGCCCCCGACGGAACAGCCGCTCTGCCCATTGCTCCGCTTGATACGTGAACATCGACTTCAACTGTCGGGTTGCCTCTTGAATCCAAAATCTGTCTTGCTTTGATGTCTTCGATAAATGTTGGCATTGTGTCCTCCAATCAACTAACTATTATGTTGTATTTCTTCTACTGTTTTATAAAGATCTTTTGCTTCCTGAATTGATACGTTACCCGATGGGACTTTTAAAACTTCAACCGTCAAGGACTTTCTGATATACTCCACGGTAATTTTGTCTCCTTCCTTGACTGTTGCAGAAGGTTTTGAGGGCTTACCGTTTATAAAAACCCTGCCTTGATCCGAAACTTCATTGGCTACGGTTCTTCTTTTTATAAGTCTAGATACTTTCAGGAACTTGTCCAAACGCATGGGTTAACTTTATTAAGCCCTTTCATCCTTTTATACTGCTTAATCTACAATAAAAACAAAATAAATTAAAGGCTGATTATGGGATTAGTGACAAATAGTTTAAAAGCTCATTTGTATAAGAGGATACGGAAAATGCCTGTTTTTTGGAAAAATCGGCTTTTCCCGCATCTTATAAATGCAATACAATGATGAAATTTTTCCTACCTTCTATCATTTCACGCAATTCGGTATAATAATTTTATGTTTGACGAAGATTTATTGTACGACGAATTATATAAAAAGCACGAACAAAGGAACTTTTTCCCTCTTGAATTAAAGGTTAAGAGGGTTTCAGACGGTTATTTGTATGACGAACACGAAATCAGATATCTTGATGCTACTGCCTGTCTTGATAATATTCCTTTAGGGTATTCCAAAGCCGATAAAGAAACCTACTTTTTCCACGGTTCACTGGCTTCTTCCGAATTGTCTTTTAAACTTGAGAAGCACCTGCTGAGTCTTACGGGTTTAGCTAAGGCTTATTTTACCTTCTCGGAAGAAGGATGCTATAAGATTTTGTGTTCTCTTCTTGGGGAAGCTCTTTCAAAAGCAAAAAAAAGCAAGATAATAGCAGCAATTTCGCCTTATAAACAGAACTGTTTTAACGGTTCGGGATTTGAAACGGTTTTTGTGCCTTTAAACAATGATTCTATTGTGAAAAGCGTTTTTACGAAAGAAGTCGGAGCTGTTATTGTTGAAACATGTCAGCTTGCCGGTGATGTAACTATCGCGGAGAGGAAATATCTCGAATTCCTGCGTGATATTTGCGCCGGAAACAAAACTCCTTTGATTTTTGATACTGGAAATGTTTCTCCAATGAGACTCGGAGGGAATATTTTCAACCAGTATCCCGAAATAAAACCTGACGGTCTTTTGGTTTATAAAGGAATTTCTCATGGCGTACCCTTTGGAACTGTTTTGGCAAACGGCAAACTTATTTCAGGGGAGTCTCCCGAAAGCAGCGGCGGTATCTCCAGCATAGCTTTAAGAGCCGCTTTGAATTTTCTAAATGAATACAATTTAAGCGGGATGAAAGAATCAGTCAGTTCAAACTCGTCATATTTAAAGAAAATTTTAAGAGAATTGTCCGAAACGCATATAAGTCTTGTTGATTATCGTCAGTTTGGATTTATGTTCCATGTTGAATTTGATTTTTCAGTATATGAACTGGCTGAAGAAGCACTAAAAGAGGGGCTTATTTTAAAGCCCCTGAATGAAAAATCCGTTTTGATAACCCCTTATTACTATTTTGGCAAGGCTTATTCCGACGAATTGGGTTTAAAACTTGACAAGCTCCTTGATAAACTTGCGGGTTATGACCGTTTGAACTAATACATCAAACAATTTTACGAATAATTAGTAAAGAAACTGACTATTGAAAGAATAATAGACCCTTCTAACGCAGGGACAAGTCCGCTAACATCAAATCCCGGTGTAATAAAGCCAGTCAGCATAAGCATTGCTGCATTAATCACAAATGTAAACAAACCGAAAGTAAACAAATTGAGCGGAAATGAAATGGCTATCAGAACAGGTCTGATTATTAGGTTTAAAATTCCCAGAATTAAACAGGCTATGATTGCCGCCATAAAGTTTGCGACATATATACCCGGAATAAACCATGCGCAGAACATAAGCGATGCCGACAGCATTAAAAGCTTCATTAAAACATTAAAAAATCTGTTCCAAGTTAAACTCATAAACTCTAACCTCCTTTTATAATTTTTATCATAAGTTGCATATAAATTATTGCAAATAAATCAATTTTTTACATTATTAATTTGGAGATTTTTAAGAAAAATTATCAGAAATTTTTTCCACTCCCATTCCGAACAAAGCAAAATCATACTTTACGGGGTCAAGAGAATCAAATTTTTTCAAGGCATTTGTTATTTCAAAAGCGGTTTTGCAATCATCAGATTTTCGCCTGGTAAGTTTTAATTTTCGCGAAGATTTTGCAACGTGTGTATCAAGGGGGATTATTAACTCGGATGTGCTTATCTCGTTCCATAAACCAAGGTCAACAGGAGCTTTTCGCGCCATCCATCTTAAAAACATATTCAGCCGCTTACACGCCCCGCCTTTTTCAGGAGCGGTTATCAAATAATTTATGCCGTTTAAGCAAAATTCGTTTTTTGGCAAATACTTTCTCATTTCTCCTGTAACTCGGATTATTGCAGGGTGTATTTGTTTGTCAGCTTTGTTATATTCCTGCACGAAGAGATTTTTCAGACATCCATATTCTAACAATGTTTCTTTAAGCATCAAAAAAAGAAGCGCGTAGTCGTTTCCGCAGTTAAATCTGTATTTTAAGCCGTTAAAAAGTTTTGCATCCTTTTTGTAATCAAAATTAAGAACAAAATCTTGCGGCTTAAACTCCATAACAGAATGGAGTTTGTTGATATTTTCTATTAATTTATCCCTTCTTCCGTAAGACAAAAGAGCCGAAACAAAAGCCGAAATCTCTATGTCTGCTTCTTTTTCAAACAAGTGCGGGAACTGAATCGGGTCACTCTGAATGAAATCTTTTGTTTCGTATTTTTTAACGAGATTATCCAGAAAATCTTTTATAGACAAGGATTTTTCCTTTGTAATTCTTTGCTGATTTTATTAAACCATACCCCTGAAAGATTTTTTATAATATTCTATTATTAGGATTTTTGAGGAAAAAAATGATTTCAGATTATACAAAAAAACTTGAAGAAATTGCCGAAAGACTTGTCAAAGTAAAGGACTGTCTTTGAAGTAGATGTACTTAAAAAAGAAATAAACGAGCTTGAAAATAAACTCTCCGATGCGCAAATCTGGAATAATCCGCAGATTGCTCAGGAATTGTCCCAAAAATTAAGCGAGAATAAAAATATTCTTGAAACCTTTAGTAATTGGCAAACTCAGCTTGAAGATGCAGAAGTTCTCGTTGATATTTCGCAGGAAGAAAACGATGAGTCTGCTTACGGCGAAATAGAAGATATCATTGCAAAGCTGACCAAAGACCTTGATAAATGGGAACTTCAAAAAATGCTAGGGGATGAGTATGACCCTTATGATGCCATATTGACCGTAAATGCCGGTGCGGGCGGTACTGACGCTCAAGACTGGGCTCAAATGCTTTTGAGAATGTTTATGAGATGGGCGGAATCAAAAGGCTGGAAGGTTGATTTGCTTGATACTTCAGAAGGTGAAGAAGCCGGAATAAAAAGCGCAACAATAAAAATCAGCGGCAAATATGCATACGGCTATGCAAAGGCTGAAAAAGGAGTTCACAGGCTTGTGAGGCTTTCGCCGTTCAATGCAAACAACAAAAGACAAACAAGTTTTGCCTCCGTCGAAGTCAGCCCCGTAATGGAAGGCATTGAAAATAAAGTCGAAATAAAACCCGATGATATTGAAGTTGACACCATGCGCTCCGGCGGAGCAGGCGGACAAAACGTCAACAAAGTCGAAACAGCGGTTCGTATTGTTCACAAGCCCAGCGGCATAGTGGTCAAATGCCAGCAGGAACGCTCTCAATCGCAAAATAAAGAACTTGCCATGCAATTACTTGCATCAAAACTTTTGGCAATAAAACAGGCGGAGTTTGAAGCTAAAAAAGCACAGTTGAAAGGCGAGTTTGTGGATAATAACTTCGGCAGCCAAATAAGGTCTTATGTTTTTCATCCTTACAGCATGGTAAAAGATCATAGAACAGACTTTGAAACCGGAAATGTTCAGGCTGTAATGGACGGGGATTTAGACGGTTTTGTCGAGGCATATCTGAGAAAAAACATTACTGTTAAGCAAGAGAGCTAATATAATGGATACTAAAAAGACAAAAGTATTATTAATAAACTTTGGCGGCATCGGAGACGAGATTCTTTTCCTGCCGACGGTTAAATCCGTTAAAAATTCTTTTCAGAATGCTTCAATTACTCTTGCTGTTGAGCCGAGGTCAAAGTCCATAGCAGATTTAACGGATTTAATCGACGAAATAATAACCTGTGATATCAAAGCAAAAAATAAATATCTAAATCTGCTTAAATTTCTTTTTGCCGTTTGGACAAAAAACTTTGATGCCGTTGTTTCTTCGGGAAGCAGTAAATTGATTCCCTTGTTGTTGTTTCTAACCGGTATCAAAAAACGGGTGGGCTTTAATACAGGCACTTTAAGCAAAATCTTGTTGGATAATGCCGCAAAACTTGACCAAAACAGGTATGCGGGGGAAATGTATCATGAGCTTGCTTTGGCTTCTGATAAAAAAGCTGTTTTCGAGTTCCCTGAAGTTAAACTGAACCCTGAAGTAACTAAACAGGCACAAGAGCTGTTGGGAAAAACCGACAAAACTTTGGTAGCAATACACCCGGGCGTCAGCGCCATGAGTATTGAGAAAAATATTATTAAATTCTGGCACGCGAATAAATGGGCGGATTTTATTAAATTGCTGTTGGAAAGCGGCAAATACAGGGTAATTTTACTTGGCGGTCCCGACGACTTGGAAACAATTAATCAAATAAGCAAAAAATTGGAAGAAAAGCAGGTCAGTGAAGATGATTTGATTAATCTGTTCGGAAAAACAAAAAATATTGCTGAGCTTGCTTCCGTTATTTCGCTGTGCGAAGCTCTTGTCAGTGTTGATTCAGCGCCTATGCATATTGCAGTCGGCTTGAAGAAAAAAGTTTTTACCCTCTTTGGTCCTACGGATGAAAAAAAGTTATTACCACAAAACTGTGCAAGATTTAAGGCTTTTAAGAAAGAAAACCTTAACTGCCGTCCGTGTCTTTGGGACAAAAGACAACAATCCTGCGATACAAAATCTTGCCTTGATTTTTCAGCCGAAGAAGTTTTTGAGGCTTTTGAAAAGTTTATAAAAGACTGCAAAAGGCTAAATATATAATTATTTAGTGTTTATAAACTTGGAATTATGACATGCGGCAATCTTGAACATTTTTTCTTTTACTTTTTCGGACAGTTCGGGCATTTCCTTACCGAATTCTTTTTTAATTGTTTTATCAATCATTTTGTCGATAAGTTTGAGCTTATAGACAATCAGTTCAATTCTCAGCTTTGATTCAAGATTAACCGAAGGTAAATTCTCAATGTCAATTTCGTCCTCTTGAATTTCATCAATCTGATATTCTTCAGGACTTTGTTCTTTAGTAACTTTATTAAATTCTTTTTCGAAGGATTTCATTTAATTTACCTTTGAGTAGTCATAGATTATTAATTAGAAATGGTTACGGATTTTTTAACATATACTTAGATACTGTAAATAAGTCTTTAGGCAAAAAAAATTTGTTACTTACAAAATCATATTTTACATTTCTTCATAAAGAAAAGATGTCTGAAAGTCAATAGACATTAGGATAATTGCTTATAAAACACAAGCCGAATTCAAATTTACATTTCTTGATTTATATTTATAAATTTAGGAATTTATTGTCTTTATTATGTCAGCCAAACTGATTTTTGGCTCTTGACGCCTGCATTTGGAAAAATAGAAGTACCTATTTTATTTGAGATGATTACATCACCCAGCGCAAAATTAACAGAAGTTGACAGGTTGCCTGTCAGAAGTTCTTCCCCGTAAGGAGATTGTTTTAGGAGTATAAAATAATATGTTAATAATTCTTCGAGTTTCTCCGGATTTACATTGCCTAAATCATTAAGAAAATTTAAATTTTCAAAAAAAAGTTTCTGAAATTCCAGTTTAGTTTTCGGATTTTGTTGAGCCGCCATCAGTTTGGCTATGAGCTCAGGTAAAAAATTGCCTGCAACTTCGAGTGATTGTTTAAAAGCAACTGTGTCAGTTTTTTTATACTCGTGGTTTTTGTAATTGTTGTTCGAAACAGGTTTAAAGGCTGAAAAGTTATTTATTTTCACGATTTTATTTTTCCATAACTCATAGAAATAATTTAATACAAATAGTATTTAAAATCAAAAATATTATTCTGCAATAAAATAAAAAAACTGTAATACTGTCTTTATAAAACCAGCTCCAGCTTCATTCCTTTTGGGGTTGAGCTTACCAAACAGCGCCAGTTATCAACCTGAACAAAGAAAATATCTTTGCGGCGGTCAATTCCCTGAGTTTTCTTAACTATGAATTTAGAATAACGGAGTCTTTCAAAGTTTTTGAGAACAAACACTTCCGAATTCATAATACCTATAAGAGCTTTTGTGCCGTCTGCTTTAATAAGATAGAAACCTCTTCCGTCATTCAAGTCATAGCCGTCAATTATTTCCGGTTCTCGTCTCGGAGTTTGCTTTTTCGCAGGTTCTTTAACGATATCTTTAACAATATCTTTAACAATTGTGTAGCGTTTTGTTAACAGTTTTTTAGGTTTGTTATGGAAATAAGAATGCTGAGGTTCTTGGACAGCAGGTTTCTTTTCAACATAAAATTCTTCAGCAGAGATAGTATCGGGTGGTACTTCGGTATAACCGGCCGCAGAAATAACCGAACTCGATGCATATTCTTGTCTGATATTTGTATTGTTGTCAACTCCGGCAGCCAAAGTTTGTCTTACTGAAATAGGTCTTTGCTGATTGATTCTGTTTAAGAAACTTCTGTCTTTTTTGTAATTCATATTTTCTTGGTACGTCTCTGCATCTGCTTCAAGGACCTGCTGAAGAGCGCTTGTTTTTCTCTTATGGCTCATTTTCATTGCAAGTATTATTACAAATGTCCAGAAAACCATCAACAGCAGAGGCAGGAACTTTTCGGTAAAAAATTTGTTGTATTTAAACTGGTATTGGATATTTGAGAAGAGCCCTTCAAAAAAACCCTGTTCGGCAGTCTCTTCTTCATTAAAAATCTTTGGTGCGGGTTTTGGTTTAACCGGCTCGGGAATCGGATTTTGGGTAAATGTTTTAGTTTCCGGTTTTTCTGCCGGCGATTGTTCAGAAGGGTAATAAAGAAGCCTGCCTGTTGAAGATTTAGGCTTTGTATAATCTTTCGGCTTTGCGTTATATGTTTTTTTATTTTCGATTTTACTGTTAATAGTTTCATTTGAGGGTTTGCCGAAAAGGTTACTAAAATTATAAGTATTTGAAGCAAGTTTTTTCTTTTCGGGTATAGGTGCTGAAATTTTATTTTTTGTTGTTTTTGAACTGCTTTTAGATTGTGATAAAGCAGTCAAATCATCGGTTAAATTAGCTGATTGCTTTATAATTTCATTGTTTACATTTAACTTTAAATCTTCTCCGTCAGTTTTTACGGTTATTTTGGTATAGCCGTTATTGTCAGTATCTCCGACATACGGAACCAATTTTACGTCTAAATCCTTGACTTTTCCTTCACTTGAAGAAATATCAGGTCTTGATGTTATCGAATGATAGGTTTCCGGAAGAAAAATCACATATTCGTTATCGGATTTCTTTATTGGAGTTACTTTTATCTTATAAGGTTTAGAACTATACAGTGTTAAGTTAACGGCATTATCGTCATCATAAGCCTTTTCCACATCTACTTTGAGCAGTTGATTTGAATACTTGTTGTCAACTGCAAAAATCTCATTCCCGCTTCCCCGGAAAAATAAATTAAGGAAGGTATATAAGAATATTAAAGATACGAGAAGCTTATTTTTCTTCATACGACTTACTTTGATATATATCGTATTTATTCTAGCACTAATCGCACAATGGGGGAAAAACTTTACAATCGCTTAAACTTGCTTGCTGCTATACTCACCCTGAAAATTTTTTGTAATAGTTAGTAACCGCAAACTATTTGATACCACTTTGCAATTAATAAAGGTAAGAATAACAAAATCTGTAAAGTGGTATGGCGTCAGCGGGAGAGTTAAAAAATTGAAACGATGAGTTTTACTTTTTTAAAAGCTTATTTTTTGATTATTTTTACAAAAGTCCTTTTACCTGCCTGCAAAATAAAGTTATCATTCGAGGCAAAACTTATTTTATACATTTGATCGGTAATTTTAACGGACTCTATTTTAACGCCGCCGCCTTCAATCAGCCTTCTTGCTTCCCCTTTGCTTTTGGATAGTTGATTTTCCACCATAAAGTCGATTAGACTTTGACCTTCTTCTGCGGAAATTTCCGGAATATCTTCAGGAATGCCTTTATTTTTGAAAATATTGACAAATTCCTCGGCTGCTTTATTAGCTAATTCGGGTGAGTGGTACTCGGAAGTTATTTTAAAAGCAAGCTCGGCTTTGATATCCCTTGGATTCACGGAGTTTTCTTCCATTGTCTTTTTGTATTCGTTGATTTTTGTGTCGGGAACATCCGTCAACAATTCGAAATATCTTAAAATCAGACCGTCAGGTATGGACATAATCTTTCCGTACATGTCATTAGGACTGTCAGTTAAACTGATGCAATGTTCCGGATATGATTTTGACATCTTTACAATGCCGTCAGTTCCTTCCAGCAGAGGAAGAAGCATTACGAGCTGTTGTCTTTTGCTTCCGTAGGCAACCTGTATTTCTCTTCCCAAAAGCACATTAAATCTTTGGTCTGTGCCGCCGAGCTCTATATCCGACTCTACCTCGACAGAATCGTAAGCCTGCATCAGAGGATAAAAAAGTTCATGAACGGAAATAGGTCTGCCTTCGGCATAACGCTTGGAAAAATCATCTCTGGCAAGAATTTGGGCTACGGTTACGTTGGAAGCAAGTTTCAGCAGTTCGGGAAGTTTCATCGAACTTAGCCACTGCGAATTGTTAACGACCTCTGCATTGCTTATATCAACAATCTTACCCATTTGATTAAGGTAGGTCTTTGCATTTTCGTCAACTTCTTCCTGTGTCAAACTCGGTCTCGTTTCGGATTTTCCCGACGGGTCACCAATCATTGCAGTTGCTCCGCCGATAATCAATACCACTTTATGCCCTGCAAGCTGAAACTGTCTGAGTTTTTTCATAACTACGGTATGTCCCAAATGCAAATCAGGTCTTGTAGGGTCTAAACCTAATTTCACTCTTAAGGGAGTTCCGGTTTCTTTTGCCTTTTGAAGTTTTCTTGCCAGCTCATTTACTCCGCCGGGCAGAATTTCAGCTCCCCTTGATAAAAACTTTGCATCTTCCAAAAATTCTTTTTTTATTTCCTGCTTTGATTGTGTTTCCATTATTATTCCTTCTGTGCTTCCATAACTGACGAAATATCTTTATCTCCTCTGCCGGAAAGTGAAATTATAACTATATCGTCTTTACCGGTTTGAGGCATTAATTCTTCAAGATAAGCGATTGCATGAGAGGATTCAAGCGCAGGTATTATGCCTTCTAACCTTGTTAGGAGTTTAAAAGCGTTCAATGCCTGCTCATCGCTGACGGGTTTGTATTCTACCCTGCCTATATCTTTCAAATAACTGTGTTCGGGACCTGTTCCGGGATAATCCAGTCCCGCCGAGATGCTGTAAGCCTCGAGAATTTGACCGTTGTTATCCTGAAGAACATAACTCATTGAACCGTGAAGAACTCCGACTTTGCCTTCCGTAAGACTTGCGGCGTGATGTCCGGTTTTTATGCCTGCTCCGGAAGCTTCTAAACCTATCAGCTTGACGTCTTTTTCTTTTATGAAGCTGTAAAACATGCCCATAGCGTTACTGCCTCCGCCGACACAGGCAAGCACATAATCGGGAAGCCTTTTTTCAATTTCAAGACACTGCAATTTTGCTTCCTTGCCTATTACAGACTGAAAACACCTTACCATCAAAGGATAAGGATGTGGTCCTACGGTTGAGCCTATTATGTAATGGGTATTTTCAATATTTGTTACCCAGTCTCTTATTGCTTCGCTTGTGGCGTCTTTTAAAGTCCTGCTTCCGGTGAGAACGGGTGTAACTTTAGACCCTAGAAGTCTCATTCTGTCAACATTGACAGCTTGTCTTCGCATGTCCTCTTCGCCCATGTAAATTTCACATTCAAGGTCAAACAAAGCGCTGACGGTAGCCGTAGCCACGCCGTGCTGTCCCGCGCCTGTTTCGGCTATTATTCTTTTTTTACCCATTTGTTTTGCAAGAAGCACCTGTCCAAGCGCGTTATTGATTTTATGAGCTCCGGTATGGTTTAAATCTTCTCGTTTTAAGTAAATTTTTCCCTTGCCGTAATACTGCGTCAGTCTTGGCGCAAAATACAGAGGGGTTGGTCTGCCGGAATAATTTTTCATTAAGTCGTAGAGCTTGTCTAAAAATTCTTCGTCTTTCCATGCCTTATTAAAAGTTGTTTCCAACTCTTCAAGAGCCGACATAACGGTTTCGGGAACAAATTTCCCGCCAAATTCACCAAATCTGCCCTGTGCATCAGGCAAATTATAAGGGGTATCAAGTTCAAAATAATGCCGCATGATTTTTTTCACAAATGTTAAATTACAAGTTAATTTTAAAACATCTTCAATAAGAATCAAAACTATTTACTATGT
>CAZXPD010000025.1:0-34516 GCA_964643065.1 uncultured Gammaproteobacteria bacterium
AAGTTCAGCTGTAAAATGCATAAAAGAACCCCGCCTTTAGGCGGGGGTATCTATTTTGTTATATGCGTAATTGCTAAATATCTCACCAAAAAGAACAGGACCTTTCGGTCCTGTCAGTGAGTATATATGGGTTTGATTAGTTATGATTAGTTTTTGACTATTAGCTGAATAAACTTGTTAATGAACCAATGGGATCGTTGTAAACTTCTTTAGCCTTTTCAATTCCTGCTCCGATTGTTGCATCGTAGGCGCCATCTAAAGCACCGCCAACGACGGGAATATTTCTTTCGCCCCAGCCAGGTTCATCTGCTTGTTTTGATGCTGGTTCGGGATCAGATGTTGGTTCGGGTTCTGATGTTGGTTCGGGTTCTGATGTTGGTTCGGGTTCTGATGTTGGTTCGGGCTCTGATACAGAAGTACGTCCTTGTGGAGCTCCTCCGTTTTCTCTTTGAGATGCTTCTATTGCTTTTTGAACATATTCATTGTATTTTGCCGAACCTCTTGTTTCTTTTTCAGCTAAAGCTGTATAATATGCTGAACTGCCCACAGCAGGTTCATTATCTGCTTCTGCTTCAGGTTCTGCTTCAGGTTCAGCTTCTGCTGCTTCTGACAGAGTTGCGGCTTTCTCTTCTAATTTTGTTTTGATGTCTGATAATAAATGGAAAGGAAGAGTTTTGTCATTTAAAGTCTCTTTTAGTTCATCCGTATTGAATAATGAGATCATGCCTTGCAGGCTTTCTGCCAGTGTATCACAGTCATCGGCAGTTGCGGATGAGCTGTTTAAAATGTCATTTGCCGATTGTATTAAATCGATTGTTGATGAATATAATTCTTTTGTATCTTCATCAGGAGCTAATTTCCCGAAAACTTCTTTTGCATTTTCATAATCAGCAGGATCGGGATTATTTTTTTCAAGACCGGTTATTACATCTTCTTGATCCGCAGTTGTTACGGCATCGGTATCAGGCTGATCTGTTGTTTGATCTGCAGCTTGATTTGTGTTGGCGGTTGTATCGTCAGCACCGCCTTCTTTTACTGCAGAATCTCCCAAAAGATTTTTTGCTGTTTCTTTCTCTTTTGTTCCTTCATTGAGAATATCTTTTGCTGTTGTTCCCTCTTCATCTGCTAAATGGTTTGCAGGATTGCTGAGAGGTTCACCGATCGAATCCAATACGCTTCGGAATGGGTTTTTCTGAGCATCAGTCAACTCTTTTATCAAACAAGAATTTGCTTTTATTTGATCATTAGTGGCTGAGGATCCTTCCAGACTTATTGTTGAAAGATCAACATCTTCTGCAAATGCCAGTATATCGTCTCCGTCAGTAATTATATTAGCATTGTTTTTGTTTATGTATATAAGATTTCTGCCTTCGGTAGCGTCAACGGTTTGTCCTTGACCGCTTAGAACGACAACATTATTTCCTTCTCCGGGGTTAATTTCAACATAATTTGAATTTGATTCAATGTAGTCATCTCCGCCTTTAGCCGAAATAGATGATCCCGCACAATTTCCACCGTCAACAACAATATTATCATTATCGTTTGCTATATAATTGCCGGTACCGTTCATAATAAGCATTTTTTGTGCGTCAGGTATAGTTAATTTTGCTGCACTGTTGGCGCTTCTGCTGTTTCCGCTACCGCTGTTTCCGCTACCGCCGCAAGTGCATTTTGTATTACCTGCTCCTGTTGACTGTCCGGATCTTAACATGTCAAGCTGACCTTGGAAGTATGCCAATTGCTGGCATGTCTGATTATAGCTCTGCATAATATTGTCGTAAGGAGTTGCTTGTCCGTATCCGGCTCCGTAACTGCCATATGCGGGAGCTGCACTGTAACCCATCGGCATGGAATATGACATCGGAGATGCGCATCCCATTGGCATTGAATATGACATCGGCATTGAATAAGCTGTCGGCTGAAGATATGAACTCATTGCGTTTTGATTTATCCAGCTTTGTGATGCACCTATCATTGCATTGCTGTATTGTCTGTCCATTTCCCACAGCGGTGAAGCATAAGGTCTGGTACAAAACATTTGTGCATCAGAAAATGCAGGAGCGCTTGCGAAAAAATTCACATTGCTGCCCTGCGGGTAAACCATCGAATTTGTTTGAGGCATTGCGCCGAAAAAATTAATGTTACAACAACCCATAATATATAACCTCCTACTAAATAATCTCAAATTACTATCAGTAATTTATTTTGTAATTTCTCAAATAACCTTGACTAAATAAACCTCACCTATATATATAAAAACAATACTTCTTCTAAAATTGCCTTTTTGTTACAAAACTTTACTTATTTGTTTATCTTTGATTCTATTGCATTTAAGAGAATGGTGATGAATAGTTTAATACTGATTTGAATAGGGCAAAATTTTAAAATCAGTTAAGAGGTAGGGTGTAAGCGGAAGCGTTAAAAAGAACTGTTTATGAATTCAAAAACCTTCGTTTTTGTTTCGCTTTAAGTCCCTATCGTTCAGTATTAAAATGTCATTAGCCTCATTTATATAAAGAAGCTGATACCGTCAAAACGGCATGTAATTTTATATTAATTACATGCCGTATGTTTTTAGATTTGAATATTTTTTATGCAGCAGCTGCAGCAGGTGGTTCACTTGTGGAATCGCATTCCGTAAGTGATTGATTTAACTCATCAATTTTAGTGTTTATCGATATACCGTCCGCGGAAGTTGCATCGAAATTTACTTTCCATTCGTTGAGATTTGCTAAGACTTCATTAAGGACAGTTTTTGCATCTTCTGTCTTGCCTTCGTTCTTAAGCGAATCTACTAAGGCTGTAGCCTCAAGAATGTATGCTTGTATTTGTTCCATGTTTGTCTCATCTTCAACCTTAGGTAAATCCTTGGTCAATTCTGAACAGGTTGTTTCGTCATCTGAACCCGAACAGGAAAGACAGTCTTTTGCTGTTCTTATTCCTGCCGAATAGTCGCCGTCACAGTTAGGTTCTCCGATACCTCTGTTCAGAGCATTTTCGAACGGTGCTTTATCTTCTTCGGTTAATTCCGAAGCCAGACAAACTTTTGGATCTTCACAAACTTCGATTTCAATTGTTTCAGGATCAACATCGTCGCCTAGAGCTATGATATCGTCGGCATCTGCTTTTATGGTATTGTAATTGCTGTTTACGTAAATTAAGTTCTTTCCTTTTGTTGCATCAACGCTGTGGCAACTGTTTTGCAAATTAATCACGTTATTGCCTTCACCTGCATCTACTTTTGTTCCGCAAGACTGTGATATAACGTAATCATCGCCGGTGCCGTCTTTAATTGATGCAAAAGGTGAATTGCCTGGATCTATGATGATATTGCCGTTATCGTTGCCTTGATAATTGGCTGTTCCGTTTGTCATCATTAAATTTTGATTATTTTTCATTGTTAAAGCATTTGATTCTGTGTCAGAATCGGATGAACTTTCATCACAACCGCATCCGCAGGAACTTCTACCTGTGCTTCCGGTTCCGCAGGTCCCGCCGGATTGTCTGCCTGTCATTTGACTGAGCATTCCGGTAATGTAGTTTAAATAATTTGCAGTAAGTGCAATTTGCTGCATTATCATATCATAAGGAGTAGGTGCATACTGCTGTGCGGCAGGCGCATACTGTGAATATGGCTGACAATACTGCGAAAACGGGTTATATGCCGAAGCAGATTGAGTACTTGAATATTGTGGATATTGATATGAATATTGAGGATATGAAGCCCCCGTCATTGGCTGATAATATTGAGACTGGGGCTGTCCGCAACCCTGTGCGAAAAAGTTGTATGCGGGTGTTTGAGCCATAGGCATTTGTGGCATCGGAGCGGGCATACAGAAGAAATTATAATTGTTTACCGTGACGGGATTATTATTCACAGTATAACATCCCGCATTTGTAAAACTGTTACCGTAATCGAATAAATTTGTTGCATCAGGTTCATAACAACAACTGTTGTATGAAACATAATTTGGTACAACGCTTGAACTCGCGAATAATTTAGAACCTATGCAAAGATAATCTGCACATCCCATGTCTAATCCTCCTCATATATACTCGAAAGTAAACTAACCTTTTTTCAAACTAATTCTCACCTATTATTAATAAAACAAATTAATTTATAAAATTGCGTTGTTAATGATGATTGAAAATTTAAATAAAATCCGAAAATCAGAAATAGAACAAGCAAGCTACCGACTTATAAATATATGAAATTGACGTACGTAAATATTATCAGTCAGACACCAAAGGTATTTACGGTATATGAAACATAACTTTAAGATTTCTATAAATTTGCATAATCAGAAATTGTAGTAATGAAAATATACTGAGTATTTACTCTATATTTAGCTTTACAATTCTTTATAATTCTGCAAAATCCCATACAAGAAGTGTTATCCTTCTCTTTTACACAACATCCAGATGATTGAAACTCATTATTTTGTTAAGTTTTGTTAAATTTTCTCGCAAAAAATGAAAATATATATTTTTTATATTTTTATTATATATATCAAGTGTGAATATCAAAGTAAAAAAGTTGCAAAGGCAGTTATATATGTATATAGGACCAAGAGACGAAACGGATAAAAAACTTGTCAGGTTGTATCAAAATACACAGACTGTCAATGTGACCAAACCTAATCAAGGCAGTTCCGAAAACCTTTTACAGTGCATTACTCTAATAGGATTAAATAATAAAATATATTTCGAAGTTCAAAGAATTAACAAACTCAGAAAATCAGCCTAAACCAAACTCCTCCTCACTCTGGTACCTTGCTGGGAATTCGTTCTCAGCTTTTTTTTGCAAATTTTTTCAAATTATTTTTCATAACCGAAAATCTGAAGTATTCTAATCAATATAAGTCCGAAATATATTTTTTTATAATGAGCATTAGAGGAGATATTTATTAATGAATGCCGCAAATGACAATTTTCCCAAGCTGACTGTTCATAAAAGGCTGGATGAAACAATTGAAGTTTTATCAAACTTGAAAAAGTTATCCTCGCTCGTTGAACAGGCTGCCAATATGATTCTTCTTTGTTTTAAGAGCGACAGCAAACTTCTTATCTGCGGTAATGGCGGGAGCGCGGCAGATGCCCAGCATATAGCTGCTGAATTTATCGGGAAATTTTACAGAATCGATAGAAATGCTCTTCCCGCATTAGCATTAAATACAAATACATCCATAATAACCGCTATAGGAAATGACTTTGGATATGACGGGACATTTAAAAGGCAGGTTGAAGCATTTGGGCGAAAAGGGGATATTTTGCTGGCAATATCTACAAGCGGCAATTCGCAAAATATAATCGAAGCAGTAAAATCAGCTTTAACAAATCAAATGTATGTAATATCTCTGACAGGTGAAACAGGCGGGGAGTTGGCAAATATTTCTCATCTGACTATAAGGGTTCCAAGTTCAAATACCCCGATAATTCAGAATGCTCATATCACACTCTGCCATACTATATGCGAGATTGTTGAGAGTCATTTTTGATCCTCTTTATAATAAGTACTCGATATTTAATAGTTAGGAATCAAATATCTTTTGATGAAAGTTTCTGAATATAAAGTTGTTTCCATTGTTATAATTGCAATATTTTTTAACATAAAGGGTGTTTTTAGCCATATTAAAGGTTAGTTACATAAGCCAAAATCCCCAAGCGCAAAAATTCAGCGGGTGTTCATTAAGAACCCCGTATATTAGCCCTTTCTCATGCCGGCTCCTATCCTCCAATCCCGCCTGCAATATATCCCATGTTTTATTGTAAATTTCAGGCAAATTGACTTTCCCGAACTTATCCGCATTTTTTAATAAACTCTTGATATTCGCTATCCCATGTGTAGATGAGCCGTTTTGAGCCATCTGAGCATTTATTATATTAATCACTTCAGGCAATTCTTTTCCTGAATTTATGGCAACTGCCATAAAACAATTTACAGCATTATCTCTGATTATTTTATTTTCGTGCTTTAAGTAATCTTTTAAAAATTTTAAAATGTCGCTGCAAGCCGGATTCGAAAAATCAGCAGCTTCAGCAGCCAGTTTTAGTGGTCTAAACACGTCAAATTTTTCTAAATACCCCTCGTTTATAAAAGAAAGAGCAGTACTTACTACATCAATCAAATCAATGATACCAGTAGTATTTTTTGAAAAAGGCTTCCGTACAGCTTCATTTGATAAAGGTAACCGTGAAGACATAATGTGCATTAATCTTAAAATCTCGGTATTTAAAACCCTTTCTAAAACCGGCTTGCCTTTGAAACACCCCTTATCTGTAGAGAAATTTACGGTTTTGTTCAAATTTGGAATAAATACAGTATTTGCCGCCAATCCATTTTGGTTTCTTTTTGCGTCCTTAATTGTAATCGCGGTTTTCACAGGTATTTTGGGATTAAAACAAATTTTGTTGATTTGCATTTTCTTCCTAAATAAATTTTGAAATTTAAATTTATAAAAATATAAACCTTATTAATAAAATAAATTGACAATTTATTTTATATTTTTTCAAATATCTGAAACATTTTGTTACATTTGAGCCGCTTTGTAAAACAAAATAATATTTTTTTATTTTTAATCAAAGATAATTTTTAGCAGCTAAAGCATGTTTGAACATGGTTTGAGACATGCTGATGTCGCTGAAATTACTGCAGAAAGATAAGAAGCAGTGACAAATCATCTAATAACCCATATCAGCAAGTAGTATAAATGCCAAAAAAGCGAGCAGCGTTCTATATGCTCAATTATAGCTCGTTAAGTTTCTTGGTTTAATGTAAAGAATTTTCGAAAATATTACGTATATCCTCTATTTGGTTTAGAACTACAAGTTTTCATGATTCAAACATGGCTAACATGGATGGTATTTGAAGAACATGCCTTTTTCATGAAATCCCGTAACCAAATATATATTAATATTTAATTACGGTTAAATAAGCAGGAGGGGTGATAATGTTTGGAAATTCAAAAAATAGAGCAGCAGCAGAAGGAATCGCAAAGCAATAATGAGCAAATCATAAAGGAAAGAGAAAAAATTCTTTCTTTATGTCTGAATTTGGAGTGCAAAAAAGAACAGCTCAAAATTTTAATAAAGAAACTTCAGAGTATAGCAAGCCAAAGAGAAAATCTTTTATCAGGCAATAAAGATAAACTTTTTATGGATGATTTAAACAGCATTTATACAAATGTAATTTCTCCGAAAGAAGAGTTAAAATGTGCCAAAAAGAAATTTTTGGTACTGGATAAAAAAATAGAAGAACTCAAAGAAAAAATAGTTGATATAAACCGGATGCTACACTAGATTAGGGGTACGTTTGATACGTTATAAAGAGCAGATAACAATCTGCTCTTATTTTTTATTAATCTTATGCGGATATTTTTTATGTATAATCAAAACTGAATTGGTTATTACTATTTTTGATACAGAGGTTTATTATTTTGCAAACATTAACCGCAAAAAAAATCGGGTTAATCGCAGGTGAGGGTGAACTTCCGGTAAGACTTGCAGAATCGGCAAAGAAGAACGGATTTGAGGTTATTACATTTGCTTTATCCTGTGATAACAGGCGGGAATTAAAACAGCATTGCGGGAGTATATATACATACGGTCCGGGGGAGATTGAAAAAATTCTTTCAACTCTTCACAAAGAACAAATAAAAGAAATAACATTCATAGGCAAAGTTCATAAGGGGCTGCTTTTTCGCAATCCCAGACTTGATGCCAGGGCAATTAAACTTCTAAAACAAAAAACAAGGCTTAATGATGATGCAATCATGCTTACTTTGTCCGACGAGCTTAATAAAGAAGGTATTGATGTTCTTGACCAGACACTGTTTTTGAAGGACATGCTTGCCGTTAAATGTGTTTACGGAAAGTATTTACCGGACGAAAACCAGATTGCTGACATCGAATACGGGTTCAGTACAGCAAAAGAGATAGGCAAGATAGACATAGGTCAGACCGTAGTCGTGAAGAATAAAATGATACTTGCTGTGGAAGCTATTGAAGGAACCGATAAAGCAATAGAAAGAGGCTGCAGGTTAGGCAAAAAGGGAGCTGCCGTTGTAAAAGTCAGCAAGCCAAAGCAGGATAACAGATTTGATGTCCCTACGGTCGGATTGGGAACTTTGAAAACAATAAAGAAATACGGAGGCAAAATACTTGCGGTAGAAGCAGGCAAAACTTTTGTTGTCGGGAAAAATGAAATGGTTAAATTTGCAGATAAGAACAAAATGGTGTTTATAGCTGTATGAAAAAGATTTTTATTGTTACGGGCGAACATTCGGGAGACTTGCACGCTGCTTATATTGTCAGGGAGATTAAAAGACTAATCCCTGATATTGAAATCAAGGCAGTAGGCGGTCAATACCTTCAGGCTGAAGGGGTTGAGCTTTTCAGCGACCAAAAAAATATGCAAACGGTAGGACTTGGCTTTTTAAAAAGTATTTTCAGCCACATTGATTTAGGAAGGCGTATAGTCAAATTTTTAAAGAAAGACTTTAAGCCGGATTTGGTTCTTCTTATTGATTACGGCGGATTTAATATCAGGCTTGCCAAATATCTTAAAAAGAGCAAATTTGATGTTTTTTACTATATAGCCCCTCAAATTTGGGCTTCCAGGAAAGGCAGAATAAACAAAATCAAAAAATACTTTACAAAAGTTATGCTCATACTGCCGTTTGAAGAAGAAATTTATAAAAAAGAAGATATAGATGCGGTTTATGTCGGGCATCCTCTAATTTCCGAACTTAAGGAAAGGCTTTATAAAGAAGATTTTATCCGTGAAGCGAAAATTGATGTTAACAAAAAAGTAATCGGAATTTTCCCCGGCAGCAGAAAAATGGAAATAGATTATCTTTTGCCGGTTTTCTTGGAATCGGCTCTTAAAATCAGCAAAGTTTCTCAAAAAGTCCAGTTCTGCCTTGCGCAATCGTCAAATATTTCAGATGAAATGATTCAAGGGCATTTGGAAAAATTTAATAAAAAACATAAAGACAACGGGCTTGAAATTAAAATTCTTAAACATAAAAACCATTCTTTGCTGAAGTTTTCGGATGTTGTAATGCTGGCATCAGGGACAGTGACTCTTGAGGCGGCTATTTACAAAACCCCTGCCGTTGTCAGCTACAAAGGACCTTTTATCGTTTATCTTATTTATCTTATGGTACGTTACATTAAATTTCTTGCTTTGCCAAATGTTATTATGGATAAAGAGGTGGTTAAGGAATTTCTTCAATACGATGCCAAAGCGACATTGATTGCTCACGAAGTTCTAAGTATTCTTCACAATCAGGATAAGCGCGAAGAAATACTAAAAAATTATGATATAGTCATAGAAAAATTGGGAAGTCAAAATGCTTCATACGAAGCAGCAAAGATTATAAGCTCTCACTTGAAAGAAAAAAAGCCGTGCTAGTATGCCAACATTAAAAGGACAAATTAAAATAAATACCTTAGCTTTTTTAGCAGGAAAAGGACTGTTTTTGATAGACAAAACAGTAAAATTCAGGCTTGTTAACTATCGTCAAGATATCTCGCCCGTAATTTATGCTGTGTGGCACGGTTTGCAATATACTTTTATGGGAATCCCCAACAGGCAAAACATCAGCATCCTTATAAGCAAAAGCAATGACGGAGAGTTTATTTCAAGAGCTCTTATGCAGAGGGGGTTTTCAATTATCAGAGGATCGCATGGAAGAGGCGGCGCGGAAGCAGTAAGAAAAATCCTTAAAGAAACCAAGAAAGGCAGATGTATTGCCTACAACATTGACGGTCCGCGCGGTCCGGCTTTTGTTGCAAAAGAAGGCATTATAAAAGTTGCCCAGATGGCAAAAATCCCCATAATTCCGGTTTCTTCGGATATTACCCCATGCCTTAAAATAAATTCTTGGGATAAGTATGAGGTGCCGCTGTTATTCAGCAAAGCTGTTACAGTTTTCGGCGAACCGATATATGTTCCTAAAGGCGCATCTGAAGATGAAATGGAACAATACAGACTCCAAGTCGAAAAAGATTTGTTTGCGTTGAGAGAAAAAGCGTGTGAAGAGTTGAGGAATTGGCGGTAAGGGTAGGTCTTTGATTATATTTATTAATATCGTTTTCGACTAAAAACCTTAAATGATATAGAATGTAATAAAGACTTAATTTACGGAATAATGAAATGCTGGCTAAAAGAATAATCCCCTGCCTTGATGTAAAAGACGGACAAACCGTCAAAGGTGTTAATTTTGTTAATCTCAAATACGCCGGCTGTCCTGTTGAGCTCGCTAAAAGATATTCTGACGAAGGCGCGGACGAGCTTGTGTTTCTTGATATAACCGCAACAAACGAAGGACGAAAAACTATTCTCAGTGTTGTCGAGAGTGTTGCTAAACAGGTTTTTATACCTCTTACAGTCGGCGGAGGGATAAAGAACATTGATGACATCAGAAACATTCTGCTTGCCGGAGCTGACAAAGTATCATTAAATACGGCTGCTATATGCAATCCTGAGATAATCACACAGGCTTCGGAGGCTTTCGGGGCTCAGTGTGTCGTAATAGCTGTTGATGCAAAGAGAGAACCGGATGACTGGTATGTTTATATCAATGCAGGGCAGAAAAAAACCGGTATCAAAGTAAGAGATTGGATTAAAAAAGTTGAAGAGCTAGGCGCGGGAGAAATCCTTTTGACTTCAATGGACGCGGACGGTACACAAAAAGGCTTTGATATTGAGCTTACAAGAATGGTATCAGAGAATTCCAATTTGCCTGTTATAGCTTCAGGCGGAGCAGGACCTGTTTGTGAACATTTTGAAGATGTTTTTGTTAAAGGCAAAGCTGATGCGGCGCTTGCGGCATCCATTTTTCATTACGGAACGTTAAGCCTGAAAGAGCTGAAAAGTTATCTGAATAATAAAAATATTCCTGTAAGACTATAAGAATTTTTACTCTTTTTGCTTTTTGCTTTTAATAGAACGAACGTTGTTTTCGTTAGTATCTTTATTTTCTTTTTTGCTTTTTTGTTCTTTGGCGTTCTTTTTTTCTTCAATATTGGTAACGACTGAAAGATGTCTTTTGAATTCTTCGTAAAACCCGCAGTTTCTGACATACAGGTTGCCTTCAAGAGAAACCATGCCGAGTGCAAGAGCCTGTAACAACGGGCATGCAACTCCTTCAATGAAATTTTTGCAATCAACGCATTGATCATCCGGCTCAATGTGAACGCTGTCTTTAAAATAATACATCTTTCATCCTTACGACGACAATTTTCGAAAATTGAAAAACTAGTTTGTTATTTTATTATAACCGATTTATTACGTTCATAGGAACGAAAATTTTTGAAGACTTCCTCAAAGTTTTAATATAAATAAAAAATCAGGTTTAACAAAATTTAACAATAACTGAAGGATATACTTAATATGTAAAATTTTATTACAAAATACATAATTTTTTGAATTTTGTGCATTTTTTTTGTTTTTATTTAAGTGAAAGCATTCAGCGGTTATAAATAAATAAAAGTATTATATATTCTGCGTTATAGTAGTTTAAACGGAGGCAAACTTGACATGATTAAATCAATCGGAAAAATTAACGGTCCAATGCAGGGAGAAAAGTCAAAACCGCCTGTTGAAACAGCCGGACATCTGGCAATGGGACAGTCTCAGCCGCTATTTCAAATGGCAGCCGGAAATTCAACAAGTACAGGAAGCACCGGCGGCAGTCTGGACATAATGGCATAACAGTATTCAAATTTCTAATCGGGAACTCGGGGAAAATTCGGAGATTGAAAATGCAAAATAATTTTTTGCACAAGTGTATGGTCGCAACTGCCGTTATGTTTTCGGTAACTGTTGCAGTTGATGTAATGTTAATAGTACAAAGCTGCAGATCTTGTATACAAAGTTTTGTATAAATGATATATAAAGAGGCGGCTCCTTTAGGAGACGCCTCTTTATATAGATTTCATACTTCAGATGATTCTAAATCATTGCGCCCTGTGCTTTTAATCTTTTACTCAATTCGTCGACGTTAATGTCCTCAACGTGTTTATTGTCTTTTACGGCAATTGCCGCTGCAATGCCTGCAGCTTGCCCTGTTGCCATACAGCATGGGATTTCTCTAATGTTGTTCAATATTTCTTTTTCAACAGAAATGCTTCTTCCGCAGAATACAAGGTTTTTGATTTTTTCGGAAATCAGACATCTGTAAGGGATATTATAGTGCCCGCCTTGTGTTGAGTAGTCGGAAGCTCTTGCAATAGTATCATAGAAGCTCATTCCCTCATCTTTTTTCCCTAACCGGTAAAGTCCCTTAATTCTTCTCGTTTCTCTAATTCCGATTTGTGAGGCGGAATCAATAATATAAATATTTTTGCATCCGTCTGCCGATTTCCTGAAAGTTTCAACGAGCTTGTAAATTTGCTGCCTTCCTTTAATTTCTGCTTTTGTAAGCTCCTCGGCATTAAAGGGGTAAATGTTTTCAATGTGGGAAATATTAAACCAGATTGTGTTCGGATGAAGTGTTTCTGTCCAACCTCCTATTTTCACCGAGATACCAAGATCGCTGATTAATTTTTGAAAAATATCAGGATTATTTTCAGTGAATTTTCTGAATTTCTCCGTATCTATTCCCCCTGCTCTAAATCCCAATGTCAAAGGCATTAGATTTTTTCGCTCGTCTATATCGGTTCTGATGCCTGACAGTTCAGCAAGGTCTGCATCTCCTGTCGCATCAATAAAAACTTTTGCTTTAATTAATTTTTTGCCGTCTTTGCCTGATGTTACAACTCCCGATATTCTTGAACCGCTCAAAATAACTTCAGACAGGAAACTGTGATACCTCGGATATACGTTATCCTCCTGCATATATTCGTCAAAAAGTCTTTTGAGAGTCTCGGGATCGAAAAGAACATGAGGACCGAGATTTTTAGCTTGATTATTTTTTTGCAGTGCTTCAATAACTTCCTGGCAAAAACCTTTTATAATTTGTTCTTTGCCGTCTGTAAGTCCGACAATTAGAATTACCAGTCCCCCTGTTGCCTGTCCTCCCAAATAACCGTATCTTTCAATAAGTGCAGTTTTTAATCCCTCTCTTGCAGAGCAAACAGCTGCGCTGATACCGGCAGGACCGCCTCCGCAAACTGCAACGTCGTATTCAAATATTTCTTCCATAAATACACCCAAAATTTAACTAAAATTTTACCGTATTAAATTCTTTCTATGGAATATCGCCTCTGTAAGCCGGAATAATAACTTCGGCAGACTTTTCTATTTCTGTTTTTATACCGAAAACTTCAAGATATTCGGCAATGCCGCCTCTCATTTTAATTGCGCCTATCATTGAACCGGCCGGACCGATAGCTTTTATTATATAAGGTGATTTTATTTTTACCTGATTAATCATAATATTATTACCGGCTGTAACTATTTCACTCGTTGTTACGAGCCTTTCATTATTGACCGAGACGGCTTCAGCACCGGCGGCTCGAAGCTCGTTAACGATTTTGAGAATATCATCGCTGTGAACATAGCCGTCGGTATTATATGCGGCCTGGTCTGCCCCGATGTTTTCAATAGCGTTCTGTTCAACTATTTTTATAATAATCCCTTCACCCTTTAAAGAAGTCAGTCCGGCAATCTTATAAACCTTTCGTATTCTTTCATTAGTTAAAAAACTTGTGTTTTTGCCTGAAGAAATGTCATAGAGGTCTTTTCTGAGTTTTGTAAGCTGTTTTTGCATGTCGGTATTTTTGCTCTGGGTTTCTTTGAGCAGTGCAATCAAGCCTGCAATTTGTCTGGTGTCTGATAAACCGGTTTTTTGTGCTTCAATGTACTTTTTGTATTGGGTTGATAGAAGAATGCCAAGAAACAAAGCAATCAAAGTTACAATAATTATGTATCCCGAATTGCGCTTGTTTGCTTTTGCTTCAATTTTTTCCGGAGTATTAGCCACTTAAAACTAAAATCCTTTGCCTTACATAATCTTTTTTTTTATATTTACTAGTATCAGTATAGTACTTAGAAAAAATAAAAGTAAATCAGTTATTTCGGATATTTTGTAAACAATATTAATAAAAGAAAAGAGAAATTCATGATAGATCCTAACCTTATAATAGAAATGGCAGAAAAGCAGCTGAAGCCTGTTTTTGATAATTTTGAAAGAATAAGAGACTTTAATCAGGAAAAAGTCCTAAACGCCTTTAAAAATAACAGGATAGGCGAGGAACATTTTTATACGGTGAGCGGATACGGGCATGACGACATGGGGCGAGAAGCCATAGACAGGGTTTATGCTGATGCATTCGGTTGTGAAAGCGCCATTGTCAGGAACCATTTTGTTTCCGGTACTCATGCCATCGCCTGCGGGCTTTTTGGAATTTTGCGAAACGGTGATGAACTGCTTTCGGTTGCAGGAGCACCTTATGACACTATGGAAGAAGTTATCGGAAAGCGCGGCAATATCAAAAGTTCGTTGAAAGGATATGGGGTAAGCTACAACGAAGTCCCTCTGCTTGACGGTTATGACATTGACCTTGCAGGCTTGGATAAAGCAGTTACTTCAAAAACAACGATGGCTCTAATACAGCGTTCGAGAGGCTACAGCCTTAGAAAGTCAATTGACATCGAATTGATGAAAGAAATAATTCGAATAATCAAAAACAAAAACCCCGATTGTATTTGCTACGTTGATAACTGCTACGGTGAATTCACCCAATTGCAAGAACCGACGGAGGTCGGAGCGGATTTAATGGCGGGTTCTCTCATAAAAAACCCGGGCGGTGGTATTGTTGAAGCCGGAGGATACATTGCAGGCAAAAAAGAACTTGTCGAGCTTGCCGCAAACAGACTGACTGCTCCGGGTATAGGCTCAAAAGGCGGGGCAATGCTGAACCAATCGCGGCTGATTTTGCAGGGATTTTTTATGTCGCCTTCGATTGTTTGTGATGCTTTAAAAGGCGCGGCGCTTGCGGCAAAGGTTTTTGCGGGCGGAGGTTATGAGACATATCCTGATGCTTTTGACGAAAAAAGAACCGATATTATTCAGTCGATTAAATTTGGTGACAAAGATACCCTTATTAACTTCTGCAAACTGCTCCAGTCATACAGCCCTGTTAATGCTCATTTGACTCCAGTTCCCGATGAAGTCCCCGGCTATGACAACAATATCATAATGGCTGGAGGGACTTTTATAGAAGGCTCAACAATAGAATTATCAGCGGATGGTCCTTTAAGAGAACCATACGCGGCATATCTTCAGGGAGGATTAAACTATGCCCACTGCAAGATTGCGTTGAGGGGAGTAATCAGAGGGATTAATGAGGTTCAGTTTTTAAATTTTTCAGATTGAGGAAAGCTGTTTGTTAATATTTTAAACAATACAAATCTGCCGAGATTCTCATTTAACAACTCCTTTCTCTAATCTGTGGTTTGTTAAAAGCAATATTAACTCGCGGTTGCGCTGACACGAAATTTATCGTAGATATTCATTATATCAATATATTTCCAGATTGAGCCTTCGCGTTTTTTGATAACTTTTGGGGATTTTGGATTATTAGGATCTTCAAGTTCTTTAACAATCCAGCTGTGGTCTTCGGACATGCCCTTTTTAGCAATCCTGTAGTATTCGCTTGGATTCTTAACATACAAATCATAGCCCCTTCTCATTGCATCTGCAAAGCCTCTTGCGTTTTGATCAAGGGCTTTTAGATATTCAGGATTTAGTTGGTCTTTTCCGTCTATTTTGATGAACTTCTCAGGTTTGTATATGAAGTTTGTTGTCAGGAATCCGTTAACATTATCCACAATTGTGGTTGCCAATCCGCCTGTCCTTGTGCCGATAGGAATTACCCCGGACGGTAAGGTTTCTAAAGGTGTTAATCCGAACGGCTCAAACCAGCTCGGTACAATAAAGAAATCCGATGCCATTTGAAACAATTTTTTTGCTTCTTGAGGGATGAATTTAGGTATTATAACTATACGTTTTCCGTTATCTCCAAGTTCGGATTTTATGTCTTCTAACGTCTTCATAACTCCGTTTCCGACTTGACCGGCAATGATAAATACCGGCTTCTTTTCTTTGTCTTCTTTGGCAAGATCAGCATAGAGTTTTTTAATGGATTCCTTGAGTATATCAAGTCCTTTTTGATCTTCCATTCTGCCGACCAGAGCATATATAGGAGTTTTGTCAGTTACACCGGAAAGGTCATTCAAATCCGGACTTAAAATTGAAAGATCCTCATGTTTAACATCACCTTTTAAGACAGCATTAAGGAATCTTATGAGTTCGTTTTTGTTGAGGGGCTTTACTTGCTCAATATTATTTTCGTCAAAGAAGTTCAGGTTTATGGGAAAGTTTATTTCCTTTGTTGGGTTGTTATCTGGATCTCGACGTTTCATTCCATTGATAATCTTTTCTACATTGGATTTCGAAGGTTCAACAAGGTGTTTATCCAAGGCGTTCGATATTCCTCCGTAAGTCTTTTTCTCTTTCCTTAAATTGAACAGCGGCAGCAAATCATAGCCTATCTCATAGTGCTCTGCGGCTTCATCACCATAATGTTCGGATACTGGAACTACATAATCCGCAAGAGAATTACCCATATTTCCGAGAGAAACATGTCCGTCTTCATAGAATAAATGTGAGATTTTTTCGGGTTTAATTCTATTATCGTTTTTATATTCCTTAATTAGTCCCTCAACAGGATTTTTAACAAGCTCTCTTAGACTTACCATAAATTCATCAAAGAGCAGACTCAGCAGTTCATCGTTCTTCATGAGTTTTTGTGACACATTTTGTTCCTCATTTTTGACACTGACTTTTCCCTGATAGCCATAGTTATGCCCGATATATATAATACGCTTGTTCTGCATTCTTTCGGCTTCCTGCTGGAGAAAATCATTAACTGGTTCCAATAGTTTGAGCTTAGGCATATATCTTGTCATAGCAACCATACCACCTGCATGCCAGTCATTAGCAAATAATATGTCGGATGATTCAATAGGTATTATGTTATTGTCTTTAAGTTCTTTTTCGGTAATTTCAACACCTTCTGCGGTAAAGTATTTGCCGTCTTTAACATTTACCTGTCTTCCGTCGGACAACAGAGCTTTCCCTGTCGCTCTTAGTTTTGCCAGTTCGCAATCCAGTGTATAAGCGGCTTTTGACATAAACGCAAATCTTAAGGTCTCGTCAATCTCGGCATTTTGTTCATATACGGTAAATTCATTAACGTCCGGACCGGTAATATCGAAAAATTTCGAGTTTTTAATTAAAATAAGCGGCTCGTTATTCTTGTCATAACCGAAGAAATAGTCAGTCGGGCTCATTTCTCTCCAACCTTCGTCATAAGGTTGGGATTGCCAGTATCTTGATTTATGAACGGGTATATCAAGGGACAATATTTTTTTAAGTATTAAGGGATTCTTTTCTCCTGTTTGCTTCGTGTAGTATTTAAAAATATCGCCTTCCTGAATAAGCTTTAATTTTGCTCCATTAATGCCGCCACTTGGATGATGTTCATACAGCGGAGTAACAATTGCTGTTTTTACGTTAATAATTCCTTCTTTTGTCAGTTTTCTCAACGAGTTAGCAATTCCCATAGGGACTTCTGCCAGACCGCCTATCTTAACAGTTGAAGAAGATTCAGCGGTTAAAAACCATGCAGTAGCCTTATTGAGTTTAGGCTGTTCAGGTTTTCCGATACCTAAAATCCTCATTGCGGCTTGAGCTTTAATATCTTTCTCGTATTTACTCTTTATGGCTTTGCCGCTGTAGTGTACGTCTTTGTATGGGTCAAGGACATGTTGAAGGGTCTTTAAAGTACTTATTAATCCGGTTACTTCTCTGGTTGAATTGCTCCAGTCAAGCTGAATTTGTTTTATTCCTGCCGCTATTTTTTGGGAATCAGCAAGGTAGCCGGTTATTTCTCCCATCTTTGAATGAACCGTTTCGATTAAAGAAGAAACAATAGCCTTCTTTTCTTCAAGCTCATTATTAGACTGTGTAATCTTTTGAACTTCATCACCCATTGTTTTCACAGACTTCGACAACCCTTTTACTTTTCCTCTGTTGAACAATGCAACAAGCAGCGCCGCGGCAGACAATGCAACACCCGCAAAAGCCGCATATTCTACTTTGTGCAGTGCAATTTTATCAATAACAACTCCGTTAAAAGGGATTTGCTGACTGTTTTGACTTATATAAGGATTTAACGGCGACATGTTCAGCGGGCTGTCTGCGCTGATTTGATTATTTGAAATATTCGGATTTAAAACAGCGTTTTGATTATAAGAACCCGGCTGATTATTCTTAAAATAAGAAAACCGGTTCATGACAGGGGAGTTATTCGAAACAGGCACCGTCATATTCAAAATCCTCATCCGATACTGCAAAAACTAAGTCGCAGTAACACAATCCAACTACATCTCTCTTTTTCACAAAATTTTCAGCGTTCCTTGCCATAATTTTGTCCTTAAAAGATACAAACTCTAACGTATAAATTTTGCGGGTAAACCCAGTCTAGTTTTAACATTCCATATATTACAATAAAAAACCAAAAGTTTCTTTAATTTGCCTAAATTTGAAGCTCAATCTTAATAATTTGTTACACTGAATCTAGCCTTATATACTTAGTATGCAGATTTTAAACATCACGACGGCAATTGACTATATAATTTTTGCATGAAAAATATTAACCCACATATGAATAGACCAGCAGCTAACAAGCAAATTTTGTTTTTTGAAGCACTTGGTTAAAAATTGTAAAATAATTCGTTCAAAAGAGCATTATTTTTTTTCAGGCTTCTTTATATAATTGTCGGTACAAATAAAAGAGACATACTATGCAAAATAATTCAATTCCGTTTTTGAGCCTGACTATCCCGTCATTTAACAGGAACAACTTTGTGGATGAGGATGATATCCAAACTTCATTTGCAGACGATTCAAGCATTTTCAATATGGGAAATGACGTTTCTCAAACAACATCGACGGATTTTTCAAACGAAACAGAGTAAAAAAAAATTTATATAAAGTTTTATATTATTGCGCTTTTGTCAAAATGACAGGTCCATCCTCAGAAACAAGCACAGTATGCTCAAAATGCGCTGAAGGCTGATAATCATTTGTTACAACTGTCCACCCGTCCGACATTGTATGCACATCCCCTGTTCCTATGTTAAACATGGGCTCAATGGCAATTGTCATTCCGGTTTTTAATATAGGACTCGGCATGCCGGTTCTGTAATTAAAAACGAACGGTTCTTCATGCATGCTTCTGCCTACCCCATGACCTCCGTAGCTTTTGACAATACCAAAACCGCATTCATTAGCTCTGTCTTCTATTGCAGCGGAAACATTTTCCAGATGAGTATCTTTAATGACTTTATCAATAGCGTCATAAAGAGCCTGTTCGGTGCATTTCAAAAGTTTTACAAGTAAATCGTCCACTTTACCTACAGGAAAAGTTTTTGCGCTGTCACCGACAAGACCTTTGTACGTAGCTCCGACATCAACTGCAATAATATCTCCTTCTTTGAGGATGGCTTTTTCCGATGGTATTCCGTGGACTACTTCGTGATTGACTGATGCACAGATAACCCCCGGATAGCCTCTATATCCTTTAAATGTGGGGACGGCGTTATTTTTCAGAATTATTTGTTCGGCTCTTTCGTTCAACTCCAGAGTCGATATGCCGGGTTTTACCAGTGATTCCATTTCAGCAAGAACTTCGGCAACGATGCTGCCGGCAGTTTTCATTAATGAAATTTCGTATCTTGATTTACGCGTTATTGCAGGTTTCATGAATATTTAATGTTTTTAGAATACTTTCAAAAATTTTCTCAATCGGATTATTACCGTCAATGTTGTGAAGAAGATTTCTATTCTTATAATAATTAATCAATGGTTCAGTTTCATTTTTATATGTTGAAATTCTTCGAACAGCGTTTTCTTCTGAGTCATCCGATCTTTGATATAGTTCACCGCCACATCTGTCACAGACTTTTTCGTTTGCCGGCGGGCTGAATTTGAGGTTGAATTTTTCTCCGCAGCTTTTGCATATTCTGCGATAGGCCATTCTGTCAATTAGAACGTTTTCAGAAACATCGATGTTTAATGCATAATTAATATCTTTTGAAATTTCTGCCAGAATTTTGTCTAATCCCTGCGCCTGCTCAATACTGCGCGGAAAACCGTCAAGAATAAAGCCTTCTTTACAATCGTTTTTCAGCAAACGTTCTTTAATCATAGCGATAACGATTTCGGACGGAACAAGCTGGCCGTTATCCATGAAGGATTTTGCGGTTTTCCCCAACTCGGTGCCTTCCGAAACAGCGGCTCTCAGAATTGAACCGGTATCAATATGCGGAATTTTCAAATATTCCGAAAGTCTGCTTGCTTGAGTACCTTTACCCGAACCGGGTGCGCCTAGAAATATTATTCTGGTGTTCATTGTTTCAAAAATCCTTCATACTGTCTGACCAACAAATGAGTTTTGACTTGATTTATAAAATCAAGCGCAACCCCGACCATAATGATAAGAGCTGAAGCTCCAAGCCCCTGCATTGTGGTAATACCGGTAGCATGACTACCAATACCAGGTATAAGAGCTACAATGCCAAGCCCGATAGCTCCAATAAAAGTTGTTCTTGACAAAATCGTATCCAAAGCATCGGCTGTCGGTTTTCCCGGCTTAATTCCGGGGATTGAACTACCGTATTTTTTTAGATTATTTGCGATGTCTTTCGGCTGCATATTAGGCATAATAGATGCATAGAAGAAAGTCAAAGATATAATCAGGAATAAATAAATTGCATAGTATGGAAGCTTGTTGGGATTTAGAAGCTCATTACTCAAAAATGTTATCACGGTTTTAAATAAGCCGGGCGCAATATTTGCCTGTCCTAGCAGACTGAGGATTGTTGTCGGGAAAAGCAAAATGGCTACTGCAAAAATAATTGGCATAACTCCGCCGGGATTTAGTTTAAAAGGTATATAAGAACTTACTCCGCCGTAAACTTTGTTTCCTACCTGACGTCTTGCATTTACGATAATGATTTTCCGCATTGCTTCCTGCATAATAACAATCAAAACGATAGTTGAGAAGAAGATTGCAAGAAGCAAAAGCAGTGATAATTGTTTTGCCGGATCTGGAGCTACGAGGGTAGCTGTTGTACCTATATAAACAGGAATTCTTGATAATATTCCTATGAAAATCAACAGAGATCCGCCGTTTCCGACGCCTTTTTCGGTCATTAATTCAGCAAGCCACATTACAAATATTGAACCTGCCGTCAACGATACAACTCCGCTTGCAAAGAGCAAGGCGGGATTAACACCTGACATAAGTGAGCCCGGGAGCTTCATAAGGTATGCCATAAAGATTACGGACTGAAATACTGACAATCCGACTGTAAACAATCTTGTATATTGGGAAATCTTTCTTCTTCCCGCATCTCCTTCATCTTTTTGCAGATGCTCAAGATGCGGAATTACAACGGCAAGCAGCTGCATGATAATTGAAGCTGTGATATAAGGACCGATACCCAATGCTAAAATTGAAACCTTACCAAGAGCACCGCCCGAGAACATGTCAAGAAAGCCGATTATATTGTTACTGGCTGCAAGGTTTCTGAAAATTTCGCTGTTAATGCCGAATACCGGAATCTGTGTACCGAAGCGGAACACAATTATCATTAAAAATGTAAAAATCAGCTTTTCTTTTAACCCTGAAGCTTTAAGCATTCCTGCCATTTCTTCAGTGGTAGGGATTTTTGCTTTTGTCATTATACTACCTCAACCGTACCGCCGGCTGATTCTATTTTTTCTTTTGCTGACGCGCTAAAATGAATCGCCTGAACTTTAAGAGCTTTTTTGATTTCTCCGTTTCCGAGCACTCTTAATGCTTCCATTTTATTGCTGACAATTCCTTTTTCTTTTAATACTTCAAGGTTAATAACTTTTTCTCCGACTTTTTCAAGTTGAGAAACGTTTATTTCGGCATATTTAATTGTATTGATTAATTTAAAGCCCTTTAATTTCGGGAACTTTCTGTAACCGGGCATCTGTCCGCCTTCAAAACCGAACTTTCTGCTTCTTCCCGATCTCTGACCTTCACCGTTGTGTCCTCTGGTTGAAGTTTTACCGTGTCCTGAACTTCTGCCTCTGCCGACACGCTTAGCTTTATGAGTTGCGCCCTCTGCTGGCTTTAAGTCGTCAATTCTAATCCTTGTATTTTCAGACATGATTTTATTTCTCCAATTATACCTATATGGTTTTATACTTCTTCAACTGCCAATAAATGATTCACTTTGTTTATCATTCCTCTGATTATTGGCGTATCAAAGTGTGTAACGCTGTGGTTGACTTTTCTCAAGCCGAGAGAAGTTACAACTTTTCTCTGGCTTTCGCTGGAGCCGATAAGACTCTTCTTTAATGTAATTTTGACCTGTTTATTCTTGGTTGGCATTATTCTTTCCTCGGTTAATTATTTGTTAAAATTATTCCAGCATTTGCTTTACGGTTAATCCTCTTGAAGCTGCGGCTTCTTTGAAGGTTCTCATACTTTTAAGAGCATTTATGGTAGCTCTTGAAGAGTTTAAAGGTGAATCAGAACCCAAAGATTTGCATAAAATATTCTCTATGCCGGAGAGTTCAAGAACTGCTCTGGCTGCTCCGCCGGCGATAATTCCCGTACCTTCACCTGCCGGTATAAGAACAACGCTGCCTGCGCCGGCTTTGCCTTTCATAGGGTGGGGAATGGTTTTTTTGAATATTTTTACCGTAACTGTATTTTTTCTTGCATCTGCAATGCCTTTTTGAATTGCGCTTAAAACTTCATTTGATTTGCCGATGCCCATACCGACAAGCCCTTTCCCGTTACCCACAACAACGACGGCTCTAAAGCTCAGCTTTTTTCCGCCTTTTACAACTTTTGTGACACGTCTGATTTGTACTACTCTTTCACGCCATTCAGATGCCGGTTTTGAAAGAGCTAAATCATCTTTTTTGAATTCATCCTTGGATTTGCGTCCGCGTTTGACTTGTTCTTGTTCCACTTTTATATCCTTCCTTTTTAATATTTACTTCAAAATAAATGAATCCTTTCTATATGAAACAAAAAAAGAAGAAAAAAATCAAGCTAAATCTATCTGAAAGGAAATGCGGAGAAATTAATTTTAAGCATTAGTCTTGGACTATCTTTCAGGATATATTAACAGGTTAGATATCATTCCAACTCTGTGCCAAACGGGACGCGTTTTAAGCGTCCCGTTATAACTGTCTTTGTCTTAACTCAACTGCCAAGAGGCAGCCTTCAACAGGGGCACCTGCCCCATAAGGAAAACCCGACTACGGGTGTTTGTGCCATAACTTCGTCTGTTCAATCAGCGAAGGCACTATTATCAGAGTAATAATAAATACAACACCGAAATATACGAGGGATTCAAACATATTTACCCCCTTTAGAAACTTTTATGAAACCACATTATTATTATATCGTTTCTATACCACTTTTTAAAGACTTTTAAACAAAAAAAATAAAATATTTTACAGCAAATTGCAATAACCAAGCTGTGAAAGGATTATCGGCAAAGCTAATATTAAGTGTACAATTGACTATTAAGCCAATATAGTGCACAAGAGAGCCTTCTAAACAAGTTTTTTGCCGAGCCTTGCAAGTAAAGCATTTTTAGCTTCGGTAATATTTAACGGAGTTCCCAAATTAAGTCCTTCTTTTTTTAATTCATTGAAAAGCCTGACTATTGTCGGGACTTCCAGATTAAAGTTTTTGAGTTCTTCTTCAAGCTGTAAGATTTCTCTTGGAGTGCCTTTTTTGGAAATGCCTTTTCTCGAAGAAATGAGGTACATTGTATCAGCAAATTCTCCCACGAGCTCAATATCGTGAGTCGCCACAATTACGCTCATATCTTTTTCTTTTGAAATATCTTTAATGATGGAAATCAGTTCCTTTTGAGATGCAACATCCAGTGATGCAAAAGGTTCATCCATAATCAGGAGCTCGGGATTAAGAATAAGTGCGCCTGCCAGTGCTACTTTTCTTTTTTCTCCGCCCGAAAGGTAATGGATAACTTTATTCTTAAGATACAAAATATCGAGTCTTTTCATAATCTGTTCTGCCAAATCAACAGCTTCATCAGGATGATAGCCGTAATTTAAAGGCGAAAAAACTATGTCCTCCAGAACAGTCGGACCTATAAGTTGTTCTTCAACGCTCTGCAATACTACACCCAGTTTCTGTCTGATTTTTTCAAAATCTTTACGCGGATCCAATCCAAAAACCCTTACTTTTCCCTGAGAAGGTGTTAATATTCCCAAAATGTGTTTTATAAGTGTTGTTTTACCGCCGCCGTTAGGACCTAAAACTGCCACATTCTCGCCTTTATTGACAACAAATTCAATGCCGCAAATCTCGACCTTTGTTTTGTCGTTATAAATATGTTCTAAGCAGCTGATTTCAACGATTCTTTCCATGCGTTTGCCTTATAGATTGAAATTTTCCCGAATAACCTCTAATACGAAGAGTATCATAAAATTTTTCACTCGATTCAAATGATTTAATTACAAGAAAACCTATCGAACTGCCGATGTATTTCAGCCATTTGCCCGGTTTTTGAATTTTAATGCCGCCTCTGATATAGGATGCCAGTTTTAAGTTTTCAAAAATATCGAGGAGTAAAAATATTGATCGATATGTCAAATAAAGAGCATCTGTCAAAAATGAAGGCAGAAATTTGCTTAATATCCCAAAAATATTCGTATATGGCGTAGTTAAAATTGTAACGGAAAATGCCGCAGTAATTGATAAAACCTTAAAAATAACGGTAAGAGCAATTTCCCGTGATATATTATGAAACGACAAAATGAAAATCAAAACAAATAAAAGTGAATATGCCGAAAGCAAAAGGGGCTTTATCTTAGGCAGTTTGCTAAAGAGTATTAAACCTAAAAGCCCTGAATAGAGTACAATAAAAAATTTCAGATTCATTATAAATACAGCACAAAATACTACGGTTAATACCCCGAGAAGTTTGCAGCCTGCGGATATCTTATGTAAAAAAGTATTTCCGTTAATGGAATAATAGTCTAAATCCGAAATTTTCATTTTAACCGGCGGTTCTAATGTTACATTATTAAATTTTAACAGCTTAAATGATATTTTTAAATATTTTCCTTCAAAAAGGAAAAAACAGCTATAAGCTGTTTGGAATGGAGAATTTATGCTTTAAACGGGGTTGACGGGGCTCGAACCCGCGACCTCCTGCGTGACAGGCAGGCACTCTAACCAGCTGAGCTACAACCCCTTGGTTATGGAATATAAGTATAAAATAGAACACGCTATATTTCAATAATTATTTTTTTTGGATTTTCCGAAGTACTGTTGCGAAAAAAACACATTTAATTGAAATTCAGTTTAAAAATAATCCAACGGGGGTATATTTTAGAAGTCTAAATATTGAACAATGTGATATAATAAGGTAAATAAAATTTTACAACGGAAATTTATTTAAGGGGGTGAAAAGAGTTTCGTAGACAATCATTGACCAAATCGGTCATTCGTGGTTTGTAGTATTTAAATATCTGTTATGAAAGGACAAGAGTTATATGAAAAAAGGTTTTACTTTGCTAGAACTGTTAATCGTTGTAGTTATTCTTGGCGTATTAGCATTAATCGCAGCTCCGACATTATTAAATGCGGCAGATCAGGCTAAAAATGCTGCCGTAAAAGCAAACGTCAGCGCAGCAGCTTCATCAATTACCAGCAGATTTGCTCTGGAATCAACAGAAGCAGCATCAGTAATTGCAACAAACGTAGCAGAAGCTCTTAATACAAATAACAAAAACCCGATTACCGGCGCAGCAAACCCGTTCGTAGCAGCAGCATCGGGTGCAGCAGGTGAAGTAGCTCTCAGCGCAAACGATGATGCAGATTCAATTGATATCATCGGTTATGACAAAGACGGCGCAGCTCTTCTTACAAAAACAGTTGCAGCTCCTTCAAACAACGCAGCAGCTGAAGAAGAAGCTCCTGCCGAAGCTCCTGCCGAATAATAATTTCTTAAATTCTACTGAAACAGACACCGATTATTCGGTGTCTGTTTAGTTTTTAATGATTTCTATAAGCTCTTTTGTGCTGTAATAGTCATTTATTACAATTATTTTGATACCAAGCTTTTGTTCAATATCGTTTATTCTCATTCCGTCCAAAAACTCATCCGTTAGTTTCCTCAGCATAACAGAAGGTATTATTAAATTATTTATATCTGATTTATAAGGCAAAAGATTTTCCAAAATATCGCTTCCCGTAATAAGACCTGAAACTGTTACATCCTCGCCCCAAAAGCCGCTTTTTATTTTTATCAGTTCGATATCAAGATTTTGTATTTTGTTTAGTTCGTCAATGATTATTTTAAGAGGGACATAAGAAAGACTCCCGGTTGCTACTGCCAATTTTTTTGGTGTTTTTATGGATTTAGGTATATGTTTCCTGTTTTTATTAAAATCATTCAGCAACAAACTGCTTGAGCCCACTCCGTCATCAAGTTGGTCGAAATTCCCGTAATATTTTGCTTCAGGCAAGTCATATTCGGCTTTGAAATAAAATTCGTCAGATGCATATATAAGCTTTTTACCTGCTTTTTTATTAAACTTCTCAACTTTATCAATAACTTCAATTGATTGCGACTTATCGACCTTCTTAAGAACTTCTCCTTCCCTGTATTTTGTAATTCCGACGGGGACAACGGCAACCGATTTGATGTTCGGCAATGAAGACAAATCTTCGAACGTACGGTTCAATTCATCCGCGTCATTAAGTCCGGGGCATAGGACTATTTGGGTGTGAATGGGGATTCCGAGCTCATTAAGCCATTTAAGGTTGTCAGTTATTGCAGATGCTTTTTTGTTATTAAGCATTGATGCTCTTAAAGCAGGGTTTGTAGTATGTACTGAAACATAAAGAGGACCCAGCCTTAACTCTTCAATACGTCTTTTGTCCTCAGAATTTAAGTTTGTTAATGTAACATAAGTTCCCTGTAAATAGGAAAGTCTGTAATCATCGTCTTTGACATACAATGTTTTTCTCAGACCTTTCGGCTGCTGATCGACAAAACAAAAAATGCATTTATTATTGCAGGGCTTAACCCTGTCAAAAACTGCCGACTCGAAATTGATACCAAGTGGTTCTTCAAAGTCCTTTTCTATGTCAAATATCTCTTCTTCTCCCGATGAGCGTATAACATGCACGCATATTTCATCTGATGAGGTAAGAAAATTATAATCAATAAGGTCTCTTGGCTTAATTTCATTAACGGAAATAATTTCATCGCCTGCAGAAAGTTCTAAATCTTCGGCTATGCTGTTTTTTTCGACTGAATTAATTATCGCGGGCATATTTTGCTCTTATTCTTAATCTTTTGAACGGATGAATTTAATCAGCAAATTTAAGGCATTTATACTTGAAAGCATTTTCATGTCTTTACGGCTAAATGAAGGGTTTAGCCGTAATTCCGATACTTCTCTGTTATTATTATCGCATAGTGCAATATAAACAAGTCCTGCCGGTTTTTCGAGAGTTCCGCCGGACGGTCCTGCTATTCCGGTTGTTGCAAGACCAATATCGCATTTTGCTTTTTTCATCGCACCGTATGCCATTTGCAGTGCTGTTTCTTTGCTGACTGCACCGTGTTTTTCAAGGATCTTTTTATCAACGCCCAGAATTTCCGTTTTTGCTTCGTTTGAATATGTGACAAAATTCAGTTTAATATAATCAGAGCTCCCTGATATATCCGTGAGCATTGAACTTATAAGCCCGCCGGTACAGGATTCTGCAACGGATAGGGTTAATCGTTTCTGCTTTAGGAGCTCACCGACAATCTGCTCTAAAGGTTCTTTACCGAACCTTTTGTCGTATTCATTGAAATCATGAATAATTTGCGTCATTAAATTACCAGAATTTTAATACTTAAAGTATAGCTAAAACCTTTTTATTATTCAGCTGCTGCGTTAAATAAATTTATTTGGGGCAAACAGTTCTTACAATACCGTCTAAGTAATCATTAGGGGTATTGTTTTCTTTATAAGAGCTTGTTGTTGCCGACTTGTAATATAAACGGCGTTTATTGCAGGATATAGCAGAATAAAGATATAAGTATCCGTCAGTAGAATTTGAATACAAAAATTCATCAGCTATGTTTAAGAAATCCAATACATCTTCTAAAACAAAGTACTCATCAAACTCTTCTTCTAAATCAAAATAATCTTCAGTTCTTATTGTAAAGTGTGTGTATCCGTCACTTCCTGTTTTGATGCTGTCTTTATTTATTTCAAATGATATTTCGTCAAAATAAAATTCTTTCCAGTTTTCTGCCATAACCGGCTTTGCGGTTATTAAAAGCATAATCAACAGCAAAATATAAATTGATTTTTTCATAAATAACTGCCTTATGAAACTGTTCCGGGTAATAATCAAACTGAAAAAGCATAATAAAGAAATAGTTCCGATTAATTAACCGGTATATCTATATAGTTATTGAGTTTTATTTCCATCAAGTCTCCGGGAGCTATTTTGACATCCTGTCCTTTTTTGTATAGAGCAGAAACAGACTTGCCTACGAATACGGCGCTTCCTACAAGAGTCCCGCCGATTGCCCCGAAAGGCACTGTAATTGCCAAAACGGTTTTGGTAGGTGCCGAATTGCCTTTATTTATTCCCCACATTGTGGCTTTTTGTACAATATCAACGCCCTCGTTTAAATTATCCTGAAAAACCGTCCAGTAATTTCCGCCTGCAGATAAATTTCCTTGCGGAACAAGATACTTGAATTCACTGATACGTGCATTTACCGGTATTTGTCTTCCCGTAGGAGTAACTATATGATCGAAATTAAGATTCATGCTTGCGCCTCTGCTTAAGTAGCGGCTTCTTTCAATGTCGCCGACTCTTCCTCTCAAAGTTGTTCCTGCAGGCAGAATAATATTTCCGTCAGATTTAATGTCATTGAGAATAGTAGTAATAAACGGTGTCCCTTTTGAGGAGTTAAGAGAATTTACGGGGGTTTCAAATCTTACTTTAAACCTTGTGCCGGCGGGAATTCTTTGGGATTCAATATTTCCGCTGATAGTGTTTATGTCGGAATTGTAATTATTGACTGCCGTATACAAGGGATTACTTCTCATTAACGGGTTTTCACCTAATGAATATGCGGCATTTGAAGAAAACATAATAAACAAGCTAAATATTAAGCCTGTTGCTGTGATTTTTTGTGCAGTCATAATTAACCTCCTCTGATAAAACCAAACATATCTAAGCATTTATTTGATTATACCAGTACTTTGAGCATGAGAGATAAATCGGAGGGAAGCTTAATATGTTTAGATTTATTTTTATTTTTTACTTGCGGCTTTATGGGTTTTCACGGTAGCATTTCAAGGATAACGGCAATGACCGGTACAGCACTTTTATTATTAAAGCGAAGCATGTTACGAATTTGTAATATTTCATGCCAAAAAAGGCAATTTCTTCCGATATTTTTTTTTTATATATATAAGAAACAATTCAACGATATAGTTTACAGATAACCTATAGATTCGTGAGAGAATTAAGGGGGTATTATTATGGGTCTTGCCGCAACTACAGCAAATAAACTTTTTTATTTCGCTGTAAAAATTCAAAAAGAAGCAGAGCTTCTGAAGATATCTAACCAACTGTTAGAAATATCTTCATTAAAACAAAATGAAAACGGTAACGGTGGTGTTGTTAATGACAATCTCATCGAAATGGAAAAACGCTTAACTGCAATGCAAAAAGCAGCAGAAACAGCTATCAAGTTCATCGAAACGATGATTGAATTCCACGATAAGATTATTGACAAAACTATTCAACTTGCAAAACCTAATCTTGGCTAGTAATTAGTTTAGATTAAAACTAAATTCAAAAAGAGATAACTACAATTACAAGTTATACCTTAACAATATACTATTTCCCCCTTTATTTTAAGGTAAAGCAGTAGTTTGGGTTTTATTTTGCGGGTTACAAAAAGTTTTCAATATAAATTTTACAATACGTGCAATTCTTTTTAAAATTATATAAGCTGTTATTATAAAATAATGGATATAATTTTGAACTCTGCACAAAATATTTTTTATAAAAATCTTTTGGAAAGCACTTCTGAGTGCTTTTTAGTGTGCGATTCCGATTTTAATATTATCTATTTAAACAAAGCAGCAGAGGAGCTTCTCGGTTTTATTTCAAGTGAAATCAACAATAAAAAAATCTGTGATATCATATTTCGTGATAAAGAGGCTTGTCCTGTTTGCTCCTGTAATAAAGAAACATCATTTATCCCCAAAAACTTTGTGCACTTGGGTGAAATAAAAAACGGGGCAGGCAGTAAAATACCAGTCAGAATAAGTCATTCTCTAATTAAAACTGATGAAGGCGAGGAGCATGATGGCTTTGTTACTGTTGTGACTCCTCTTTCAGAGCTTACCTTCTTAAATCAGGCACATTTGGATTTCGTAAGCACGGTTAGCCACGAATTAAGAACTCCTTTGACAAGCATAAAAGGTTTTGCGGAAACGCTCTTAAATTCCGGTGATATGCTTAATGATGAACAAAAGAAAAGATTTATCGGTATTATCAAAAACCAAACCGACAGGTTAACAAGGTTGGTGGAAAACCTTCTTACGGTTTCCCGTCTTGAGGGACAAAAAGATAAAACCATATATAAAGAAATAGATTTTGAAAAATTTCTGACCCAACTGGTACAAATTCTTGCGCCTAAAATAGCTTCCCATAAAGTTGAGCTCACAATAATACCTAATTTGCCTCCCGTATGGGCTGATTCTGATAAGCTCGAACAAATACTGACGAACCTTATCGACAATGCGGCAAAATACTCTCAGCCAGGTACGGAAATAAATATTAGTGCGAATTATGCTAAAGATTCCTCTGATTATTTGGAAATAACAGTATCCGATAACGGAGTAGGCATTCCAAAAGATGCTCTTTCGACAATTTTTACAAAGTTTTCAAGAATTGACAATCCTTTAACAAGAAATGTTGAAGGTACTGGACTTGGTTTATATATTACTAAAACTCTTGTTGAAAAACTCGGCGGACAGATTAATGCTTTCAGCGATGGCAGCGGCTCTCGGTTTGTTGTTAAACTTCCAGTAGCCACGCCTGAAAAACATGCCCACATGAAATTTTTCCCGAAGGACTGAAGATGCAAAAACAACTTGTACTTATAATCCACAAAGACAAGCAATCTGCCGAAAGGCTCAGGGAAATTATTGCGCAGGATTATATTTACAGTTTTATTACCGATTCTTTAGACGAAGCCTTTAACATAATGGATGAAGCCGAACCCGATTTAATAATTTTGTCGGATGCTTTGACGGATAATTCGGTTGAACTCTGTACGAAAATTAGAGAAAGCAGCAGAATTTACAGACCTGTTTTAATAGTCAGCTCCGATAAAGATGATTTAGACCAAAAACTTGAACTTATTAAAGCCGGCGCTGATGATTGTTTGAATGAAAATATGCACCCGACTGAGTTTTCTTTAAAAATCTATTCTCATTTAAGAAGACAGTATGAAGAGCTCTTGAACCCTATTACCCATTTGCCTTCGGAAAAAATGATTTACAAAGTGATAAGCAGGGTTGTACATTCTGACTTTAAGTGGGCGCTGATGTACCTTGATATAAATAATTACGATCATTACAACGAAATATACGGTTATCTTGCTGCTGACAAAATGCTCAAAACGGTTGCCGCGATACTCCGCTCGTCTGCTTCATCAGGTGATTTTATCGGGCATTTGAGAGATCATACTTTTATTATAATTACCAACCCTGAAAAAGCGGATTATATGGCAGCATACCTTAATTATGCTTTTGATTCGGTATCTGCCAAGTTTTACTCCGAAGAAGATGTAAAAAGGGGTTATCTTATCGAAAGCGGTGATGAAAAAGCCGGCGCAAGAGTGTCTTTTGTTTCTGTCAGCATAGGTATAATATCCAATCTTTACAAAACATACGAAAACTATAAAGAAGTATTGAATGCCGTTATAAATATTCATAAACTTGCTAAAGAAAAGGCAGGTTCATCGTGGGTGAGCGACAGACCAAAAATTGCCACTGAGGACAGCGTTTGTGATTCAAAAGAGATTAAGCGAAAAATCCTTATAATGGAAACCGATGCCGCACTGGCTTATCTGCTCTCGACTACTTTGGAAATGCAGGGATATTTAACCGAAGTTACAAATAATGCCTTTGAGGCTCTTGAATTGATTCAAAAAAATCGTCCGGATCTGGTTCTTCTTGATGAAATTGAAAAAGAATCCGAATACGCGCTTGATATAAGCCGAAAAATCAAAAGCGATGCCGAGTTGTCAAATATTAAAATAATAATGTCAACTGTCATGCACGATAAAGAAAAAGTTCTGGATGCCGGTGTTGACCTTTATTTACCAAAACCATACGAGCTTTTGACTTTATTTAAATGGATTGAAAAATTACTGAAGTAATGCAGAATCTTATCGAAATTAATGAGTTATATAAAGAATTCCCGATTAGGAAAGGGCTGTTCAGCAAAAAAATCGGTGCTGTCCACGCTCTGAACAATATAAACCTGAATATTCTTAAGGGTGAAACGCTCGGGTTAGTTGGTGAATCCGGCTGCGGAAAATCCACTCTCGGAAGATGCATTTTGGGACTTACTGACATTACATCAGGGAAAATAACTTATAACTTGATGGAGCTGAATAAAAAAACGTTTAAGAAGCATAAGGAATTAAGGCGGAAAATGCAAATAATCTTTCAAAATCCTTATTCCAGCTTGAATCCCAGAATGACAATAGGTGAAATACTCAAAGAACCTATTTGTATCCATAATATCCTGCCGAAAAACAAAATTCAGGAAAGAGTTTTTGAGCTGCTCAGTCTGACCGGGCTGAATCCTGCTGCCGTTAATAAATATCCTCACGAGTTTTCCGGCGGGCAAAGACAGCGAATTGCAATCGCAAGGGCTTTGTCGCTAAATCCGGAATTTATAGTTGCAGACGAACCTGTAAGCGCACTTGATGTAAGTATTCAAGCTCAAATCATTAACCTGCTTGAAGATTTGAAGACTGATTTCGGGCTGACTTATCTGTTTATTTCTCATGATTTGAATGTAGTAAAGCATATTAGCGACAGAGTTGCCGTTATGTACCTCGGGGAAATTGTTGAACTTTCTTCCTGCGGTGAATTATTTTTAAACCCTCTTCATCCTTATACAAAAGCTCTTTTAAGCGCGGTTCCCTCATTAGACAGTGAAGAAAAAACTTTAAAACTGCTCTTGAAAGGCGATATTCCCAGTCCGACAAATCTGCCTTCAGGATGCAACTTCCATACCAGATGTGATTATGTTCGGGATATCTGCAAAATTAAAGAACCTGCGCTGCTTGAAATTGCAAAGGGGCATTTCGTCAGGTGTAATTTCCCTGCAGGCTGACAGTAACGCTTTTTTATTTGCCGCTATAACATTTTGAGCCATGGCTTTTTTGATTTCTTTTTTCGTGATTTTTTCTATTATTTTGCATAACTCCTGTTGGAATACAAAACACCTGATGAAATTTATTACAACATAATTACTGAGGTACAAAACATTGATAAAGAATTGGTTTTAACCTAATGCGAAGTACTTTTCTGAAAAAACTGTCTAGACATTTCAGTACACTTTATACAAATAATCCTAAGTTAAATATTAAGAAGATTGTAAGAAATAGCCTTAAATGTGTTGTGATCTTGCTTACATTAGAATTTCTATATTTCATTTTTTCATTATTTTTCATCTCAACCTCTTACACTCTTAATTATAAAATCAAGCACTTCAGCAACAGTTGTCATGATTATCCCCTTTCAGTCAGTTAAAGTTATAAATAGTAGATTATCAGGTTATAATGCCCCCAAATAACTTTCGAAGTTTGATCCTTGTTCTTCAAGAATATATTTAGGTTTGGTTTCGAATTCAAAATTGTATTTTGAAATTGCTCTCTTCTCAGCAGATATTAACAAAGTGTCTACAAAAGCTTCTTTTATCATACTTATTATTTCTTCATTAGATTTTTCAAGATTTTTAGGCGCAAAAAATCTCCTTATTTTCCAGGTCCATTCAATTTCCCCTTTTTAGTATTGTGATTTATATGCAGATCAAGACTGAATATAATAACATTATTATTCCAGACTAACGCATAAAAGTTCGGTATTTCAAATGCCCCCCCCCTACGCAAAGCAAAAAAGCATTACGCTGGCGGTCTATTGTCCATACATTAGGATTAATAGGTGTATTCTTTACAGGATACTTAAAATTAAATGAATTGAATAATGCTATATCTTCTTCTGATGTAATCTTTTCTTCTATGAATGTCATTGGTTTTTCTCCTTTCAGTCGGAATTATAATTTATAAAATGGCAAATTATTAGCTCCGCCATATCCTTTTAGATTTATATTCATGTCCTTCAAGGATATA
>CAZXPD010000026.1:0-33944 GCA_964643065.1 uncultured Gammaproteobacteria bacterium
TATGGTGTCATTCTCAGCCCCGAAGGGGCGTGAGAATCTGTCCCTTAACCAACACCAAACAGCCTAATGAAGCCATATCCAGTCATTGCGAGCGACCAAAGGGAGCGCGGCAATCCAAAAATACCCTTTATCGTCATTCTGAGGCACAGCCGAAGAATCTCAACCCTCATTACCTCTTATCACGTCACTGTGAGACTGCTTATACAGAATTAGACAGCGGCGGGCTTAAGCCCGCCGCTAAAACACAAACCAATTATGTCTTCCTGAAGCATCCGTCGACGTTGAACAGCCTCAATCGCTGATGTTCAGGATCTTGCCATCGTATACAGACTGTATAATGCAATAACCCGTTTATCACTTATATGGAAAGAATACAATTACACTATTATAGCCTTCTATCAAAACTGGTAAGATGCTGAACACCCACAATATTAATAATCCCCACAGCTTTTTGCTTCAGCAAAGCAGTGATGGTTGATGGATTCCAAAAATACGACGCACAGCCAATAAGCAGTAATTCAGCACCGATCAGATGCCGAAGCATAAAAAGAAAAAAAGTACCTTTCGGGACTTACAAGGGGGCGACAGTCCCCTTGTATTCCTTTGGGCGGGAGGGTGGGGAATTAAAATTTGTAGCCAAACGGCTACAATTAGGGGACCTTTGGACGCATAATAATATGTTACAATTGTAATATTAGAAATAATTAATAACACCCAAACGGAGTAAACATAATGAACGAAATGAACGAAACACACAATAACTGCAGAATCGACTGGAATGAGCAAAAAATAAAATTTATCACAGGCTGTTACAAGAGCTTAAGAGAATTCGCCAAAAGGGAAAACCTCGGCTACAACGGCAATTTCTTGAGAATGACAAAAGGCTGGGTTCAAGAAAAGGCTGCAAATAGGTTGCAAATGGGATGCAAAATCATAGAAAAAATTTCGGAAGAAGAAATTAACAAAGCCGCGGCTCTGCATTCCAAAATCCATACCGTCAGCGAAATGGCTTTAAATGCGGCGGAAGAATTTTTTAAAAACAAAGACTATCAGCGTTACGCTTATGAAGAAGAAAACTATAAGACCGATGAAAAGGGCGAATACCTTCGGGATTCGCTCGGACACAGAATACCCTTCAGAGACGTGGAGATAGCGCAAGCCCCTTTTGTTCAGATTAACAAGGTCAAAAATGCGGTTGACGTAATCAGAAAGATAACTTCGGTGATTGAGAAAACTTCACCGCATCCGATTAAAAAAAGCGACGACTTGCTTAATTCCAAAATAAAAATCCGGGAAAATGAGTTAGCCGAAAATTCTTATTAGAACCGACTGTCACGACCGTCAGTTTACTTTTTTAAAAGCTCATTCGTATAATGTTCTGCCAAGCCTAAATTTAGTATATACTTATACTTAACAATAAAAAAAATTTAGGGAGTTTCATAATGAAAATTGCAATTCCGAATAAAGGCAGACTTTCAGAAGATATATTTGATTTGCTTCAAAGAGCAGGGTTAAGAATTTCTAAACAGGACAGGAAATTAACCGCCAGAACCGAAGATAACAACTATGAAGTCAATTTTGTCCGCACACAGGACATTCCGAGTTTTGTCAGCGTAGGAGTTGCGGATTTGGGCATAACGGGTTTTGACGTTCTAAAGGAATCCGAACTCCAGCTTGACCACATAATGGATTTGAATTTCGGATGCTGTAAAATGATTGTCGCAGTTAAGGAAGACTCGCCGATTCAATCTACGAAAGATGTTCCTGACGGAACTAAAATTGCAACGTCCTTTCCTAACCTGACAAAAAGCTATTTTAAAGGTTTGGGTGTAAATGTACAGGTCATTGAAGTTTCGGGAGCCACCGAAATAGCTCCGGCTCTGGGACTGGCTGATGTAATCGTTGATATTACCTCAAGCGGCTCGACTTTGAAAGTAAACAAACTGAAAATAATCGGCGAAATCCTGCAATCCAGCGCTGTTATAATCGGCAGACCGGGAATTATCGACGAGGAAAAAGCCAAAATAGATTCCTTCTGCAGAGCAATAAAATCCGCCATAACCGCCGAAGAGAAAAAATATCTTATGGCAAATGTTCCTAGATCAGCTCTGCCTGAAATCAGAAAGTTTTTGCCCGGTTTGGCTTCTCCGACCGTAATCAGCCTTTTGGACAACGAGGACGAAGTTGCAATCCATGTGGTTGTTGATAAGAAAAGAATTAATGAAAGCATCGACAAACTAAAAAGTCTCGGAGCAGGCGGTATTCTTATCTTAACGGTCGATCAGATGATACCCTGATTCGTCTTTGAAGTAAAATTTTGTAACAATATTGAAAATTTTCTGAGAAAAAACGGTCATTTTTTCCTTTCCCGAACTTAAAGCAATTTAAGAGGCAAGAAGGGTAAGAAAATTATAATGAAAATTTTAAACATCAAGCTTAATTCAATCCCCGCAATTCGGCAGCAAAACCTTACAGATAACAAAACCAAGGATTGCAGAGAGGATAACGGAAATTTAAATATCAAGGGTCCTGATTATTTTGACTGCATAACACATTATTCTTTAGCCGGTATCGGAAAATTAAATTTTAAATCAAGCGAAATTTCTCAAAATTGGAACATCCAACCTAATATAACCGAAGAAGTTAAGGAGAGCTTCAAAAAGTTTTACAGATTTGAACCTTCTCAGTATCAGCAGGAAGCCGCAGCATTGCTGTTTTACAACAATAATACAATTGTGCCCGCGCCGACAGGTTCGGGAAAAACCCTTACCGCAGAATATGCCATTGCAAAAAATCTTGACTACGACCTGAAAAAAGCCCATGAATATCTTAAAGGAACTAAAGACGGAGACCCTGCGGCTGAGATTTTACTTCATGATATGCAATCAGACATCAGCAATAAGAATAACAAAGAAAGAACCTTTTATACGACGCCTTTAAAAGCACTTTCCGAGCAAAAATACAGGGATTTTTGCGAGCTTTTCGGCAAAGAGAATGTCGGAATTATGACAGGTGACAGAAGCGTTAACGTAAATGCTCCGATAATTGTTATGACAACAGAAATTTACAGAAACATGGCAGCCAATAACACTAAAGACAATCCGAACGAACAGCTTGATAATTTAAAAACGGTTGTTTTTGATGAATTCCACTATATGAATGATTATGAAAGAGGCTGGGTATGGGAACAGTCCATTATTAAGACTCCTGCAGACGTTCAAATGCTTCTTTTGTCTGCTACGGCATCAAATGTACAGGCTTTGCAGGAATGGATAGGAAAAATAACGGGACGACCGGTAGGAATTGCCGGAACGGATAAGAGAAGCGTTCCTTTAATATATTATTCATACAGTCCAAACGAGAGTGGACTGAAAGTTTTAGCGGAAGATGAAAAACCGCAACAAAACGGTTCAAAAAGAAAGCCCTGGCTAAGCGTGAAAAATTATATAACTGATTTGACTTTAACTTTGGAAAAAGACCGCAAACTTCCCGCAATTTTGTTCATTTTCAGCAAAAAACAATCGCAAGATGCTTTAGAAGCTTTTTCGGACAGGAATATATCACTTTTAACCAAGGAAGAAGAGGAAAAAATCGAGCAAACAATCAAGCAATACGAAGATAAAGGGATATTTTTGGGGGTTGATTTTGACAGAAATGCTTTGAAAAAAGGCATAGCCGTCCATAATGCAGGAATGCTTCCCGCTCATAAGAATTTGGTTGAAAAACTTTTTCAGCAGGGATTAATTAAAGTAGTTCTTGCGACCGAAACACTTGCCGCGGGCATCAACATGCCGGCAAAAACTACCGTTATTACAAGCATGGACAAACCCTCGCCTTTAATCGGAAAACTGGATACTATGTCTGATGAAGAAAAAACCCGTCTTACTGAAGAAGCAGGAACAGATTCGGTCTTGAACAAATTTTGTTTGTTAAATGCGACCGAATTTCATCAGATGACAGGAAGAGCAGGCAGATGGGGTATTGATGAAACAGGTAATGTTATTGTTGTTGACTGCGGAGAAAATTTCGTACAGGAAGCTCAAAAACTGATAAAATCCGAGTCTAATCCGATTAAAAGCCGGTTCCAGCCCACTTATGCATATATGCTTTCTTTCTTTAACAAAGCAAACGACTTCAGCAGTTTTAAGGATGAGCTGAAGAAGACATTCATGTGCAATGACGCGGATACTCCCGAAAAGGAAAGAGAGAAAAAAGTTAAGGATTTTATTGACGAATTCAAAAGAAAACAGCAGGTTCTTATTGAGCTGGGCTATATAGACAAAGTTCAGAAAAATAGAAATGCTTACAGGGACGAGCTCGATAAAACTAAATACAAAAACACTTTAAAGGGAAATTTAGCTTCCAAAATAAACTGTGAAAATGAAATTCACCTTATGGAATTAATTTTAACAGGCAGTCTCGAAACATTAGGTTCTGCTGAACTTGCCTCACTTGCGTCAATTTTGACTGACGTTAATTATAAAAATATAAAAGAACTTTCAGAAGGACATACATTAAATATGAATCCCGCCATGAAAATGGAAGATAGGGATATCAGATTTCAAAATGCGACTTTAAGATTTAAAATGAGAAACTTAAACACCTCAATTGACAGAATTAAGGAAATAAAAGAAAAAATAGACAAAGCTCAAACGGATTGCAAAATTTCTTCGCCGGATGCAATGACTTTTGATTTCCAAACTTATCCCTACATTTATAAATGGGCGGGAGCAGAACCATCTTCAGCGGAAGAAAATCTCAACCAAAAATGGAAAGAAATGATTATAGATATGCAGAGCGAAAATATAATTTTTTCAGAAGGGGATTTTACAAAATTAATATCGAGCACCGTAAATGTTTTGAACCAGATTTCGGAAATATCTCAGGAGCTTTCGACAGCTATGGAAAAAAATACTCCTAAGCGTAAATTGGGAGCTGTTTCTGATTCGGAAAAATATAATAGAATTTCAAAGACAGCGCAGGAAGCTGTAAAATCCCTTCAAAAACCTCCCGCTTGGGATGATTTATCGGAAATATCTTTGAACTGATATAAACAAAATCAAATGCTTTTGATTAGAAGATGCGGAAAAAGTACTTTTTCTCGCATCTTTCATGATCTAGTGTCGAGGCAAAATCGACGGCTCATCGCCGCCGTTATTGCCTCTCACCTTTCTAAGGTCGGGTAGGGAAAAAGCCGATTTTTCCAAAAAATCAGACTTTTTCCCTACCCTCATTAAGTAAAATTAATTTCCTAATCACAGATTATCAAAGGATTTTTTAAGACACTTTTAAAATCTTTACAAATAAATTATAATGATTTATAAAAGATACGTTTTTTAAAAAAATTCGGGCAATCGCAAAATAAGAAACTTTCATATTTTAGGTTAATAAATTTAACAAAAAAGGTAAGTTTAAGATGAGCATGCCCCCTCCAATCAATCCTATTAACACCGGTGCTGTATCAGCTTCCCATAACATTCAGGACGGGAGCGGCGGAGCAGCCGGCGGAGGTTCTTTCCAAAGACCTCAACAGGAAGAAACAGCATTTGAAACAACGGACGATTATCCTTTAGACGAGTTCGTAAAAGATTTAGAAATTGAAGAAAAAGGCATCTGGGAAAACATCAAAGATTTTCTGGCTGACTTATTCAGACCTATTTTAAATCTGTTGGGAATCGGCAGCAAAGAGTAATGTCTTTTTCTTTTTAATGCTTATAAAATTTTGCAGCGGGAATTATTTTATACCGTAAGTGTTTTTGTAGTTCCAGTAGGTTCCGTATATTTTTTTGACGTAGTTTTTTGTCTGGTCATACGGAATATTTTCAATAAACTCATCCAAATCATCTGTGGGGAATTTCCCAATCCATCTTTGAACGGCTCCGGGACCTCCGTTATACGCTGCGACGGCAAATAAATCATTGTTATTCAGCTGGGATTTAATATATTTAAAATATTCAGTTCCTATTCTAATGTTATAAGCGGGATCAAAGAGCTGAATATCATAAATATAGCCAAGGTTCTTTTTATCGGAAATAAATCTTGCCGTTGGAGGAAGCACCTGCATTAATCCCCGTGCATTTGAAGAGCTTACCGCAAGGGGGTTGAAATGGCTCTCTTCCTTAATTATTGAAAGTACAAGGACATTTTCAAGGTATGTTCGGGAACAGCTGTCGTCTATATCACCGGAATAAAAAAGCGGATAGATGAGTTTCCAACGTTTATCGGCATAGGACGGTCTGGGATAGAGTTTGTTCATCGCATCTCTTGCAGTAATGACAGATTTGGTAACCAGTCCTTGTTTGAAATAAATCCAGCTGTTTATAAACTGTTCCTTTATATTCAGTGAAGAAAGAGTATCGTAATCCCCGATATAAAGCAGTTCAGCAGTAAGCGAGCCGGAATTATTTTTAATATAACTGTATGAATAAGGCATTTCAGGATGCGAATTTATTTCTTCCAAATCTGCTACACCGGAACACGTTCTAAATGCGGGATTCTCATTTGATTTTATATTTTTCAGCCTGTCATCTGAGCGGAAAGCATAATAACTGTCAGGATATTTCCTTATTGTAACGGAATAAAATTCTTTTGCTTTGGAAAAATTATTTAATTTTTCATAGATTTTTCCTGTCCAAAAAAGAATTTGCGGTGATGATTTAACGTTGTTGAAGGAATTCAAATGATAATATGCATATTTCAGAGCTGTTTCGTAATTTCCCCGTTTGTATTCATCAAAAAATAAATTCCAAATTGCTTCCGGAGCAAAATCTCCGTTCGGGTATTTTTCGGCAATAGCGCTGAAAAGATTAACTTTCTCCGTACCTGCAGAAAGCAGAGCCTTGTTATAGTAAACATAATCAAGTTTTGAACCTGCGAAAGAAATGATATCAGTCAAGCCGGCTTTTTCAGATTGTCCTTTAAGCTTTACATAAAGCTGCATTGCACTGTGGATATCATCAGTGCCGAAATTTCCGGGATATTTTGATAAACCTTGTTTAAGAAAATTTATAGCCTGAGCTTTATTGCCTGTTTGCGCGGAAAGATTGGCAAGATAGTACCAGCTTTCATTTAGAGGGACATTTTTAAGGAAATAATCAGCTCTGGCATAATTGCCATTTTTTAAATAGGCAATTCCGAGATATTTTTTGTCTTGTGTATTTAAGCCAATTCCTAATGACAGTAATCCGTCCGCACAATCTTTGGTAAATCTGCCTTCGGGTTCTTTTTTTATATACTCCATCCAATAATTAAAAGCCGTATCCTTGTTGCTACGGTTAATATAACCGAGATAATAATAGCTTCCCAACGCATAGTCGGTGTCGGGATATTTTTTTGCTGTCATTTCAAAATATTTTTCAGCATTTTCGTGGTCTTTTATGCGCATATATGCCTGTCCCAAGGAATAAGAGGCAAGGGGTGCAAGTCTGCTGTCGGGATATTTTGACAAAAGCCGGCTTAATTTGTTTATGTTTGTCTTTTCATCTCCCAACTCCCGAGAACATTTTGCCTGATGAAACAATACCGCGTCATACGCGCCGTAGCCCTTAAAAATTTTGTTAAAAGTTTTGTAAGCTCCGATAAAATCATCTCTTCTCTCAAGAGCAAGAGCTTGTGAATATAATTTTCTCGACAGATTTAACTGAGGAGAGAGACTGCCGAGAATATCAGAAGTAAAAATATTAAATAAAAAAAACGCAAGCAATATTAATATAGCTGACTGTATTATTTTTTCGCGATGTAATTTTATAAACTCCATAAATACTTCCAAACAGCCTGTCTATCTTTTAGGATTTATTACGGTTATTTCATTGTCAACCTGAGGATTTAAAGGTGAATTGATTTTGACAAAATCAATAATTGAATTGTATATCAAAAGATTTGTAATATTAACCTTACGCGCATTTTTAAACTGGACAAAGCCGTCCCCGCCTCCAAGCATAAAATCGTTTGACGCAACCGTATAATAATTCTCTTCTATTAACGGTTGTCCGTTAATTTTGATATTGCTCACTCTTGAACCTTCTTTAACTATTTTGGAAAGATTATCGGAAAGTTCCTGCGGTGAAGCAGATAAATCGACGTTATAAGAGATGCCTTTGGACTGAACGAAAGCGGGATTTGGTTTTGGAAGCTGTCTTGAGCTTGTTTCGAGTATTGATTTTATGTCTTTTCCGGTTAATTTTGCCGTTATGATTTTGTTGTCAAAAGGAAACATTTCGATTATATCACCTGTTGTTATTTTTCCTGCTTTAAGTATTTTGTTAGATCTTATGCCGCCGCTGTTAAGCAGTATAACATCAGGCTTTATATTGTTTTTAATGAGAGTAAGCTCTACCGCATCTAGTATAAGTTTGCCTGAATTAGCTAAAGCGGTTCTGATAATTTCCTTTCTTGTATCAATAGGTACTTGAGTTATCCCTATAATTTCATTCGTCAATACTTGTGCCTTTTTTGCATAAATATCCGCCAGCTCCGACGCTTCTTTGTCTTCTGCGACCGTCTTATCTATACTAATCATCCGTGAATTAAAATCAAGTATCTTGCCGTTTTCTGCCGTTATATCAAGCCCACCCAAATATTTTCCGTATTCTCCGTCCTGAACTATAAGCGTTTTGGAATTATCTTCGTGTGTTATAACTTTGGGTTTGTCTAAAAAAGTATGACTGTGCCCGCCGACTATCAAATCTACCTGTGGCGCTTCCTGAGCGATTTTTATATCTTCGTCATAACCCGAATGTGAAAGAACTATTAAAAAATCCGTACTTTTTTGCAGTTTTTTTGTATATTTTTTTACTGTTTTAATTTCATTTTTTACATTGATTTTATCTCCGTTAACGACAAGGGATTTTAAATCATCCGTGGTTATGCCTATAATGCCGATTTTGCAACCGTTAACTTCTTTAATAATGTATTTTTTTATTTTATTATTGAGCTCTTTTTCACCTTTGACAGTTATATTTGCGGATAAAAACGGAAAAGAAGCCGCATCTGTAAGTTCTTTGAGTTTTTGAAAACCGCTGTCAAATTCATGATTCCCTATCGCAGCTGCCGTATAGCCTGCCAGATTCATCAGTTTAATATCCGATTCACCGTAAAAGAACTTGTATAAAGTACCTGTTGCTGCTGTATCCCCGCCGTCAAGTACTATAACATTTGGATTTGATGATTTGATTTCTTTAATTAATTGAATCCTTCTTGCTGCACCGCCGACCGTTTCAGAATTTTTTCCGTCCTCAAATGGCAATAATCGTCCGTGAACGTCATTTGTATAAAGAACGGTGAATTTACAGCTTCCTTGAGCATAAGAGCAAGAAACAGAAAGAATAACCGTAAAAATTGCCAAAGTAAAGAATTTAAAAAGGTTTTCCGAAATACTTAACGTTTTTTTGTTTTCAAAAATTTTCATTGCCGCCTCTTTTGTTTAGTTTAATTATAAACAAAAGATATTAGGCAAAAAATTATTCATATCTCAAAGCGTCAATCGGATTAAGCAGAGAGGCTTTGTAAGCGGGATAAAACCCGAAAAACACCCCGACTAAACCCGAGAAGCAAAATGAAAGGATTATCGAAACCGGTGAAATTGAAATGGGCCAGCCTGCAATCGATGCAAGTGTGTTAGCTCCTAAAACTCCAATCAATATACCTGCTATACCGCCTATGAGAGACAGCATTAATGCTTCAATCAGAAATTGAAGTCTTATATCCCATTTATTCGCGCCTATTGCGGTTCTTATGCCTATTTCCTTTGTTCTCTCGGTAACAGAAACAAGCATTATGTTCATAATACCGATACCGCCGACCAAAAGAGACACAGAGGCAATTGAACCCAGAAGAAAAGCCATTGTATCCGATGACTGTTTTGCACTTTCCATCATCTGCGTCAAATTTCGAACCGTAAAATCATCGTCCTGTTTGGCTCCTATGTGATGTCTTTCTCTGAGTAAAGCCGTTATTTCATCCTGAGCGGTAAATAAATCCTCGTTGCTGCGTGCTTTAACTATAATTACCCTGACCATTCCGGGTATTTGATTTCCGAACAACTTCTTTTGAGCGGTAGTTAAGGGGATTATAATTGTATCATCCTGATCCTGCCCTATAGCTGACTGCCCTTTACTTTCCAGAACCCCGATTACGATAAACGGTACTCCCTTAATTCTTATGGTTTTGCCGAGAGGATTCAAATCCCCGAAAAGATTACTTACGATTGTTTGCCCCAGTATGCAGACTTTGGTGGAATTTTTTACGTCTTCTTCCGTAAAGACTCTTCCGTAAGCAAGAGTCCAGTCCCTTATATAAAGCATGCTCGGAGTTGTTCCCGTTATCTGGGTTGACCAGTTTTGATTCCCGTAAATAACCTGTCCCGTTCCCTGTACCGTCGGAGCAACATCAAGAACTGAAGGGATTTCTTTAAGAATTGATTCCGCATCTTTAACTGTCAGGGTTGATTGACTGCCAGAACCCATTCTAAGTCCGCCTGAAGTGGTTGAACCGGACATTACCATTAAAAGGTTGCTGCCCATAGTTGCCATCTGGTCTGATATTCGTTTGCTTGCGCCTGAACCCACTGCCAACATTATAATAACTGCCGCTACGCCGATGATTATACCCAAACTCGTGAGCATTGAGCGCATTTTATTAACTCTCAAAGCCCTGAAAGAGATTTTTAACGTAGAGTTTAAATCAATCATTGCTTATTGACCTCATCGCCTATTACGGCACCATCTTTGAACCGAATTATTCTTTTGCTGAACTTTGCAATGTCAGCTTCATGCGTAACGAGTATTATTGTTTTCTTTTCTTCGCTGTTCAGCTTCACAAAGAGCTCCATTATCTCATAGCTTGTTTTGGTATCAAGATTTCCGGTAGGCTCGTCTGCCAGAATTATCGGGGCATCGTTAACAATAGCGCGGGCAATTGCTACTCTTTGCTGCTGTCCGCCTGAAAGCTGATTAGGGGTATTTGTTTCCTTGCCCTCAAGACCAACGGACTTTAGGGTTTCAAGAGCTTTTTTAATTCTTTCTTTTGGATCAATTCCTCTGTATATCATCGGCAGTTCAACATTTTCCAGTGCAGATGTTCTGGGAATAAGGTTAAAGCCCTGAAAGACAAATCCGATTTTTCGATTTCTAACCTGTGCAAGCTTATCTGCGGACATTTTAGTAACATCAACGTCTTCCAGATAGTATTTCCCGCTGGTCGGATTATCAAGACAGCCTAAAATATTCATAAAAGTTGATTTGCCGGAGCCTGAATGTCCCATTATCGAAATAAATTCCCCAGCTTCAATTGACAGGGTGACATTTTGAAGCGCGTTAAATTTTGTTTCACCCTGATTATATGTTTTGGTAATGTCAAATACCTTAATGAGGGGCATTGAAGAACCTCGGATTTGTTGAACCGTTCCTTTTTCTTGCGCCGTTAGTAAGTGATACTATGACCTGCTGACCTTCAGTAACTTTGCCCGAAAGAATTTCGGTATTGTCTCCGTCGCTGATGCCAGTTTTAACTTTTATGCGGAGAGGTTTATCATTTTCAAGTATCCATATACCTTGTTGCTCATACCTTTTTGGCTTTTCATCTCCCGTTATTGGTGTAAATCTTAAACTTGAGTTCGGAACAATTAAAACCTTGTCTTTATTAGCCGTTATTATTGAAACATTTGCGGTCATTCCGGGTTTTAGCTTTAAGTCCTTATTATCAACGTCAATAACAACATCGTAAGTAACGACATTTTGAACTGTCGTCGGAGCAATTCTGACCTGACGGACTTTGCCTTTAAATGTAGTATCGGGATAACCGTCAAGGGTGTATTCAACGTTTTGTCCGGTTTTTATTTTGCCGATATCAGCCTCTGCCACATTGGTATCAATCTGCATCTTTGTCAAATCCTGCGCTACCATGAATAATGTCGGGGTCTGGAAGCTGGCGGCAACTGTCTGTCCTACGTCAACGCTTCTTGAAACGACAATTCCATCAACGGGTGAAAGGATTTTTGTATATCGAAGGTTGGCTGAATTATTTCTCAGAACGGCGGATGCTTGTGCAATTTGCGCTTTTGCCGATGCAATCTGTGCTTTATCGGAATTATATGTTGTTTCAGCAAGGTCAACTTCGCTTCTTGCTATAAAGTTTTGCGCATACAGACTTTTATTTCGCTCGTATGTTTTTTTATCATTTGCGGTAATACTTTCTATTTTTTGAAGATTAGCCCGCGCATTGTATAAATTCGCCTGAGCCTGTGCTACCTGTGCTTCAAAAAGCGAGGGGTCAATTTCGGCGAGAAGCTGTCCTTTTTTTACTGGTGAATTAAAATCCACATAGAGTTTTTTAAGTGTTCCTGACACTTGAGTACCGACACTAATATTTACAACAGGATTTACTGTTCCTGAAGCGGTTACTGTTTCTGTAATAGAGCCTCTTGTTATTTTTTCAGTTTTATATTCGGGAGGCTTTTTAAAGTTTTTTGATATAAAAGCCGCCAAAATTGCTAAAAGAATTATAATTATCAGCCCTGTTATTAATTTTTTCATTGGACCCCCATTGCTTTTTCAAGATTAGTGCGCGCTGTATTGTAATCATAAAAAACCTGTACATAAGATAATTGCGCATTATCATAGTTTATTTCGGCATCTCTGACTTCTATAGAGTTTCCTACCCCGACGTTATAACGTCCTATTGCCAGCTCTAAATTTTCTTTTGCCTGTTTTACGGATATTGCGGCAATCGGAATTCTTTTTTCGGTTTCAGTTAGATTTATAAAAGCCTGCTGAACCTGAAGATATATATTTTGCTTGAGAATATCAATATTTGATTTTGAAACTTCAAGATTTGCTTTTGCTTCATTAATTTTGTTTTTTGTGAGAAAACCGTTAAAAACAGGAACCGAGGCATTTGCGCCGAATGCCCATCCTGCATCCAGAGGGAACTCCTGTCCTCCGAAACCGTAATTTGCAAAACCGGAAAGCATGGGGAAATAATCTTTTTTCGCAAGCGAAACTGATTCCTTTGCCGATTTTGTTCTGACTTCAACGGATTTTAAATCCGGTCTGTTATTATAAGCATTGTTTAATGCATCTTCTAATGTGATGGCGTATTTTTCAAAAGTTAGGCCGTCAATTATATTAAATTCTTCAGCAGACAATTTTCTTGAAGTTTTCCGGTTATCGGCAGTTTTTTCGTTTAATTTGTTGTCAACGGTTTCAATGAGATTATATTCCGGTGCATCCGGTACTCCCATAGCATTGTTAAGGTTGGTTAATGAAGTTTTATATGCACTAACAGCTTTTATATAATTTAATTGAGCGTTGCTTAAATTAACTTCTGCGGAGGTTACATCGATTTTTGATTTTGTTCCTGCCTTGAAAAAAGCCCTAGCCTGATTCAAATGCTGTTTGTACTGCTCAATAGATTGATTATAAATTTCCATACCTATTTTCGATGACAGCGCATTGTAATAAGCAAGTTTAACAAGGTAAGAGGTATTAATTATCTCGTTCCTCAAATCCATTTGAGAAGCATCAAGGTTTAATTTTTGAATTTTAATATTGGAAGGGGTTTTTCCGAAATCAAAAATAAGCTGTTCCAGTGCAACGCTACCTGAATAACTGTTACTGCTTCTGTCATTGCCGGAGTTTGTTTTAGGATTTTGCCTGCTGTAACCCGAAGAAAGATTCAAATCAGGGAGCAGTCCCGACTTGGCTTGTCCGATTTTGCTACGGTAAACTTCGGATGTATTAAAGGCTTTTGTGATATTAGGATTGTTCTTTAAAGCTATTTCAATACATTTATCAAGAGTGAGCACTTCATCTTTTTTTATTATGCTTTCCTGTGCAAAGGCTGGAAATGCTACAACCACTGTTAAACAAACGGATACAAAGAATGATTTAAGTCCCATACTAATAATCTCTTATCCCATGTCTTAATATTTTATATATATTATTGAACAAATAAAATAGTTCTCAAAATTCATTTTTTTTCAAAAATGGCTATCAACCATGTATTAGGTTGAAGAGTTCCTTTGAAAGTTAAATTTTCAAAACAAATATTCATTACATCTTTAGTGATTTTGCTTTTTAACAGTTGATATAATTCAATTTCTCGATAAGTTTGTTCATTGTGAGCAATATTAAAATCTTCCAATAACACAGGAGCTAAAATCACGACAACATGCCCACCTTTAGGCACACTTTTGAAAATTTCGTTTTTAAAATAATTTTCCAACGGTTTAATAGGCAATGGAGACAAAACATAATCTTTTAAAATCTCTTTTGCATTATTTTTGTTTAGCCTTTTTGCCAAAGAATCATCATACAAAATCTTATTGTTTGAATGCGCAAACTCAAATATATTAAATTTTGCTATTCTTGCTTTTTCGTTAACGGGATAATATTTGTACAGCAAATTCCATCCGTAAGGCATTATAATAATATCTTTATTATTTAAATTAAGTCTGTTCAGTGCTGGACCCAAAGGTCTTAAACCTTCATCCCTGTACGAATTTTTATGCGGCAAGAAACTTAAATTTGTCGCTAGAACAATTATCAGCATTAATAATGCAGATTTTTGAAACTTTGTTTTAGCCAATCCATAGCCTGCTGTTGCAATAATTGCCGGCACCATTAATATTGTATATCTGCTAAGAAGAAGCATCTTGCCAAGCATCGATGCAATCATTTCCAAAAGGAAGAACATAATTCCCGATAAAAAGATTATCCTTATCATTTTATTTCTGCTAAGAGCTGCAAAAATAGCAAAAATATAAATCACAAAAGGCAAAATTAAAAATACAAAAAATTTAATACTTAATTTATAAATAAGAATTTTTGAAAAATATAAACTTTGCAAATACGGTGTAAACCAGCTCTGAAAAATTGATAAAAGATTATATATATTAAAATCGTAAAAATAATTTATAAAAATGTAAGGTTTGGGGGTTAAATGATGAATTAACACCGGCAAATAAGGCAGAAATAAGAGCATTGTTATTGCCTGAGCAAATACAAAGATCTTCAAGTTATTTTTCTTTTTAAAAAATAAATACACTGAATAAATAAAAAACTGTAGGAGTGTAAAGACAAACCCAAGGGTAAAAGTGTATGCAATTGCGAGGTTTGAAGCAATAAAACCTGTATAATTCCATTTATTGGGATTTTTCTCTATTTTTATTAAAAATAAAACTGATAGAGTTCCCAATAATGCCAACATTGAATATAGTCTTACTTCCGAAGAATAATGAATTAATAAAGGGTTTGTACAAGCCAAAACCGCCATTATAAAGCCCGTCTTTTTCGATTCCAATTCTTTGCCAATTAGATACATAAAAGGAATGATTAACGTTCCTGACAAAATTGAAAGTAATCGTAAGCTGAGTTCACTGTCAGAAAATAATTTCATCCAAAAATGCAGCGCAAAAAAATACAACGGTGCATGCACGTCTTCTGTATACAACTTATTAAGTATCCCGAAGGGAAAAGATTCTCTTGCTATGTAATGGCTCCATATTTCGTCGAACCACAATCCGCCGGAATTAACACATCCGTATAACCTGATTAGAAAACCCGCAAAAATAATAAGAAATAAAAGAAAAGCACAGAACTTAGTACCGGAAAAAATTTTTTTAATTTTGTTCATAATCAATCTTTGTTAGCTATTGCACTAAGGACATCAACCAGTTGAGGGTCATAAAGTACATTAGAATTTTGGTTTATTTGATGAAGCGCAACGTTAACATCATATTCTTTTCTGTATGATTTATTATTTAACAAATCAACATATCCGTTTATCAGAGCAATAATTCTGGCTTCAAGAGGAATATTCTCACCCGCAAGCTTATTTGGATATCCGTAACCGTTCCAGCTTTCGTGATGATGTAATATAGCCGGATAAATATTTTCAAGAGCAGATTTATCAAGAGGTTTGAGTATTTTATCGATAATCAAAGCCGAATGTTCAGATAATACTTTCTTTTCCTCTTCGTTTAAATAAGAATCGTCTCTAATTAAAATATCTTTCGGTATCATAATATTTCCGATTTCGCATAAAATTAAAGCCAGCTTAATTTTATCAATCTCGTATCTTGCCAGTTTGAGATTTTCGGTTATTTTGTCAATAAGGTCAATTTTCATCCTGATAATTCCGGAATGATAATAAGGATCATAATTTTTCAGCAATAAAGAAATATTATTGTAGAGTATTTTTAAATAATCATGATTTTCAGCAATTTCAGTTTTTATATTTTGTGTTAATTTTTCCGCAAAATCGAAATCCAGCGGCAGGTCTTTGTTGTTTAGAATATCTGTTAGAATATCAAGACAGAACCTCACCCAGTCAAATTTAGCAAATACTCCTGCAACTTCGACTCTGTTGCGTCCGTTATTTTTAGCACGGTACATAGCCTGATCTACTATTTCCACAAGGTCTTCAAGAGTTTGTGCATGCCTAAGATAGGTTGCAACACCGATACTTGCAGTAATGGTTCCTACACCGTCAACGCTGTTAGATGCTATTATGGTTCTGATTCTTTCCGCAACCTCAACGCCGCTGTTAACATCAGTTTCAGGCAAAACAAGAGCAAATTCTTCACCGCCGAATCTTGCCGGTATATCAGTTTTTCGCGCACTTTTTAAAAGTATCCGTCCGATGTGAGATATAGCTGCGTCACCGGCAGAATGTCCTTTGGTATCGTTTATTTGTTTTAAATGGTCAAGGTCAAGTGTTATTAGAGTAAAAGGACGCTGCGATCTCTGAGATTTTTTAATTTCCTGATCTAAGACTTCATCAAAATGCCTTCTGTTGTAGAGACCGGTTAACGCATCAGTAACAGCCTGAGTTTTAACATTTTCGAGCAGTCTGGTCATTGAAACCGAAAGTTCAATCTGTCCCGCAAACATTTTCAGGTAATTTTTTTCCATGTTTTCTATTTGTTTTTTTACGGAAACGGCAAGCAAACACCCAAAAGGATCTCCTTGCAGTGTTAAGGGAAGTATGGTTATATCTCTGTCAATAAAAAGAGACTCTAAAGTATCAAGTTTATGTTTTTCGAGAGACAAATCCGAGCCTTTAAAAATATCGTGAAAAGTGCCCATTTTTTGGATTGTTTGGGATTTTATTGCATTTATAAGTATATTATTATCGAATTCGTACGGAATGCTGAATTCTTTCCATTTATCTCCGAGTATTTCTTCCATGTTGAAGTATTTAACGTCTGAAGCAACTTTGAGTTTAAGTTTTGTACCTTCTTTAGTGATACATATTTGGAACAAGAGACAGTATAAAAAATCCAAATCCTGACATATACCGTTAATAATAGTTGCCAGTACTTTAGAAAGCGATTCTGAAGAGTTAATATTCTTCCAAACCTGAATTATTTTCTGTATGCTTTTTTCCGCTCTCATAAGATCCAGCTTTTTTTCCGAAAGCTGCTTTTCATAAGCGGTATTTTGCTCATTTGCTTTATGCAGTTTTTTCTGAAGATATTCTATTTTATCTTCGAATTCTTTGGAATTATCAAATATATTGTTCAGCCAGCCCAATTTAACATTGCCTCACAAGTTATAATAGATTTATATTATACAAACTTATTATATATGTTACCGCGTCTTTATGAAGTAAATTTTCATAAAGATTTTTTAAAAACCGCTATTCAGACTATCAATTTAAAAAAGTATCTCTTGTAACCGTTAATACGGCATTCGGAAACCTGCTGGTTTTATGTTGCTGCTCAATAGTCAATGGTCCAACCTGCAGGAGTGTGGCGCGGGATTTGACAAATCCGTTAACCAAATCATACGAATAAGGCATCATTTGATTGCTTAGATGTTCCAAATCTTTAACAAAATTCGGATTTAAAAGCAAATCGCACCACTTCTCAAGGACTTCTTCACTGATTACTGTTTTTCCTTTTAAAATAGCCATAATACCCAACAGCCTTAATTGTTTTTTTTCCGCATCGGTCGGAAGAACAAACCCTCTGCCCTCCGAACTGTTTTCTAATATTTCACTCATTTCGTTTTTTGGGGTTTCTAATACTTCCAACACTTCACATTGTTTTCTGTATTTCTGATGCATGATTATATATTCGTAAGCCGATTCAATTCCTTTTCTGCCTTCAATGGTCTTTATTTGCTCCTCCAATCCCTTCATAATTTTTTCAAAAATTACGGTATAACTGTCAGAATTTTCAGTAGTTACCCAAGTTGCCAATTCTTCAGCAATGCGTGCTGCTTTTTCCCAATGCGTCAATGCGCTGACGGGTGATTTACCAAATGCGGGAGTATTCTTAATCGCATTTTGTTTATTTTTTTTATATATACAGTTGGGGTGAACGTTTAAACCGTTCAGGTTTAGTTTTATCATTACTCTATTCCTTGCTTTTTTATAACCTTACCCGTTCATGTCTTATTCTATTTAAATCCGACAAAATAAATAATTGATAGTTTCGAAGCAAAATATTTCAATAAATTTACATTTCTATAAGAAAGGTGCTGACGGATGGAGAATATGAGCTTTTTAACTTTTCGTCACCCTAGCATTAAAGCAATTTTTTGCATTTTCGTGTTTTATATTATTGAACATAATTTTTAAAAGGGCTGTCATGAACTCTGTACAAAGCATATATCCGATAAACGGGCAAATATTAAATAACATATACCCAAATCCGGTGACTGGTTTTGTAAAAACAAGCTTCATGCCTAATATAGGCGCTAATACATTCATAAGTCCCCGGTCCTGCGTCATTGGCGCTGTTGTAATCGGCGATAACGTCCATGTTGCTCCGTTTGCCTCTGTCAGGGCGGATGAAGGCGCTCCGATTTATATCGGTTCCGGTTCCAATATCCAGGACGGAGTTGTAATTCACGGATTAAAAGATCAATATGTTGAGCGGAACGGTTATAAGGCATCGGTTTATATAGGCAATAATGTCAGTTTGGCTCATCAATCGCAAGTACACGGACCGGCAAAAATCGGCAATAATGTTTTTGTCGGCATGCAGAGTTTTGTATTTAAATCAGTTATCGGGGATAATGTTGTAATAGAACCGGGCGCAAAAGTAATAGGTGTAACAATTAAGCCAAACAGCTATGTTCCTGCCGGAACAATTGTAAAAACTCAGGAAGAAGCGGATAAACTGCCTCAAATAAATAATAACTACGCCTATAAAGACCTGAATCATGAAGTTACGGAAGTAAACAAAGAACTTTCTAAAGGGTACAAGGGGCTTTATTCTTATCCGCAAAGTCAAAACACCTTCTGTTACCCGCAGAATTATTATTATAAAGCCTGATTTAAATCTATTGTTTTAAGGCATATTTGATTTATAATTTTTACAATAAATATAGGGAGTTTTGTGATGAATGATTTTAATGAAAGCCAACACAGCGAACAGCTAAGACAGCTTTTAGAAACATTAGAAGGCGAATATGAATATTATTTGCTAAATTCAAGTATAAAGGAATCGGTTCTTCTGAACGAAATTAAAAAACTGACGGAAGAATTGGAGCAGTTAAATAAGGACAGACAGAAGTTATTTAAGGATTATAAGAAACAAAAAGAAGAACTGCTGAAGAAATTCGAAGAAATTAAATCTTCAGGAGATTTGAGCAAACTTGAGGAAACAAAAGAATTATTGCAGTCAATAGAACTCTCGGAAACTGTACGAAAGCCGGTCGAAGGCGGAGCAAACGCACGGTGCATGCTCTGCTGGGACAACTGCATATTAAAATGCCCGAAAAAATGTTATGTCGGTGATCCCGAACCGAAATACTGCCACGTTGCATCAAGGCTTGAAAACACTTACTGCAGAAATTCCGATGTCTTAGACGATGTGAAAGATTTGGTCGAAACCGTTGAAATTAAATGGAAAGACGATAAGACAGAGTAGGTCGTTTTGATAGTAACGGAAGATAAATATTTAACATTTTCTGATAAATGGAAAATCAGGGTTGAAGGCGATTTTGGCATTGCTTATCCGTTTGATACAGAAACGGCGTCTTGGTTTGCGTTTAATAAAACCGAGCTGACGGCTCTTTTATTGATGGATGGGAGCAGAACTCTGGAAACTGTCGTAAAATCAATGCAGTATTTGTTTGAAAACCTCGACAAAAGCGCAATTAAAAAAATCATAGAAGGTTTGTTCGAATGTTCGCAAAATCGCAGTAACCCTTCAGAAATGATAAACATCAGCGACAAACCTGTTTCTGCCAAGAGATATGATATAAATGAAGTTTTAAGAAAATTATTAAACTCAGATAAAAACGAAAATAATAACATATTATCCGGAAGGCTCAACAAGCCGTTGGATTTTCTGCTGATGCCGAGCAGTAAATGCGTTACGGACTGTATTTACTGCTACGCCGAGAGGAAGCGCATTCCAGAAGAAGAATATATGCCTATCGAAAGATGGGAAGAAATTATTGACGAAGCGGCAGAAAATGAAATTCAGCTCGCTGCTTTTTCCGGCGGAGACCCAATGCAGTATCCGCACATTATCAGACTGCTGAAAAAACTTGTTGAAAAAGAGTTTCTGTTTGTTTTGCCGACGAAAAGCCATATAACTGCTGAATTAGCAAAACAAATAGCCGCCTGCGGCATAAGAGACCAGTGGTTTCAGATTAGCGTCGATGCGCTGTCAGAAGACGTTCAGCAAAAAATGGTCGGAGTAAAAAATTATACCGAGATTGCGTTTGATTCTATTGCAAACCTTGTTAAAGAGAATATTAAAGTCAGAGTTAACTGTGTTTTGACCCCCATTAATTATCATGAAGTTATTGAACTTGTAAAAAGGCTCGATAAGGCGGGTGTTAAGAAAATAACAGCCGGAACTTACGGGTATTCGAATTACAGACACAGCGACGATTTGTTTTTGTCCATAGAACAGATGGCTTGGGTAAACAATGAAACCCAAAAGATTTCAAAAGAACTGATAAATTCCGAACTGCAGTGCAAGCTGGAAATAATAGATTATACGAATACTTCCCGTGAAGAAAGAATGGAAACTTGGAAAACAAGAGCGTCCTGCTCGGGCGGCAGGTCTGCAATGGCAATTACGCCGACAGGCGAAGTCACACTTTGCGAACAGATGCCGATGACAGACGAATATATTGTGGGTGATTTAAAAACACAAAGCCTGCTTGAAGTGTGGCATTCGCAAAAATTGAAAAATTTTATTACTCCGCCGAAAGAAAAATTCAAGGGAAGCGCCTGCTTCGACTGCCAGGAGTTTGACGAGTGCTATAACAAAAAAGGTGTCTGCTTCCGAGACGCATTGTTTGTATATGGAACTGTTTACAGTCCGCCTTCTAACTGCCCTTACGCCCCCAACGGCAGAAGGATGCAGTGATTTATCACACAACATTTTTGTAATTTTAAAATTCACCAAATAACAGACCGGCTTTCGCCGGTCTAAACTTGATGTTATTAGAGAGAGGAATTAGAGAGAGAATATTGAAGGAAGATTGCTTACAGGTCGGAAAGAAGAAGAAAGAAGAAAAGTTAACACATTCTTACCCTTTATTCTTTCCACATTTAGAAAACTCCAAAACTCAAAAAAAGGATTTATTACAAAACTTTTACACTTTTTTATGCGATTAAACTTTATTATCCTTATCTGCTGCCTTATGCATAATACAAATATGCCGAAAATATTTTTTTAGTGCTTATTAATACACCCTCAAAATAATGAATTGACATGGAAATGCCTTATTGATATATTAATTAGGCGCGTTGTAAAGGCGTTTGCATGTTTATCTGATTTTTTCAATAAGGAATGTTCAAATGTTAGCAATAATCGAAACCTGCGGGAAGCAATACGAAGTAACGGAAGGCCGTTATGTTGATTTTGACCTTTTGGATGCCGAAAAGGACGGGAAATTTGTTTTTGACAAAGTTCTTATGGTTGTTGACGGCGAAAAGTCGAAAGTAGGAGATCCTTACATCAAAGGAGCAAAAGTCGAAGGAACGGTTTTAAACCACGGCAAAACAAAAAAAGTAATAGTTTATAAGCAGAGATGCAAAAAAGGCTATCGCAGAAAATACGGTCACAGACAGGACTTTACGAGAGTAATGATTGACAGTATTTCTCTTAAGAAACAAACCAAAAAAGCGGCGGCTGAAACGCCTGTCGAAGAAGCAACGGAAGAATAAATAATTTTATAAGGCGGTGATATTTTATGGCACATAAGAAGGGTATGGGTTCAACCCGAAACGGACGCGACAGTGCAGCGCAGCGGCTGGGAGTCAAAAAATACGCAAATGAATTCGTAAAATCCGGTAATATTATTATCCGTCAGCGCGGAACAAAAATTCATCCCGGAAATAACGTCGGTATAGGCAAAGATGATACGTTATTTGCAACAATCGACGGTGTTGTCAAATTTGAAAAATTCAGAAGAACCAAAAAACAGGTCAGTGTTTACGCTGTTTAAGTTCTGAAATATATTTTTAACAAAAAATCCGATAATTTATCGGATTTTTTGCATTTTTATATCTAATGAGTTTAGCTTTCAGGTTTTTACAATTTTTGCAGTTGTTCTGAAGCAACCAAAGCTTCGGTTGTTAATAGGTCAATCGTTCTTTTTTGTATACCCATTTCTTCTTTTTTGGAACTAACAAACTTTTTAATATCTTTTTTTAAATTTTCAATTTTTTCATTGGCTTTAGTTTTCAACTTGTCAACCGCATCCAGAAAAGATTTTTCATCTGCGAAAAATTGAATATCTTTACTGCGATTAAGGTCAGAGAGGTATGTCTTTTCGTTCATAAAACAGTTATTAGAGTGAAATTGAACAGGTATCAATTTTTTTTCTCCGTTTATGTCCATGCCGATGGTATGTGTCATCAAATAGAATTTATCATTGTCACTCCCTCTATTCCAGAACAATTGTTCACCTTCGTCTACAACAGCATCAATAAATTTACCAACCAGAACCGCGGGTTTAAGTGTTCCTTCGTTTTGAATCATAATTATTAGCTTATCACCCGGATTAACAATCTTACCGTCAACCTCAAGGAATTTAGTGGCGTCTTTTACCCCTTCTGGAATCTTCCAAATGGAACGTTGACTGTAATGATCATACGATACAGCCCTCTTCGAAAAAAAATCAATTGGGAATTTCATTTCTGTCTTAAAAGCTTGAAAATTTAAACCTTTGTTCCTGCAATCAGACAAGTTGACTGATGTTAAATTCATTTTAGACCTCCATTTCTAAAAGATAAATAACTTTCTAACTCTCTTATGCTTTAAAACCTTATTAAGTAAAAAGTTGACAGAAGAAATTGCCGACAAATTGAATATTTTATTGAAACTCTCTCCCATAGTGAATAGTTTTGTATTAATATTTCTTAAACAAGATTATTTGCTTTCTGCTTTCATGGTTGAGTTATAATAAATTCCGGTTAGATAAATTAAGAAAGATTATGAAAAAAATAAGTTTTTTGTTTTTAATTTTATCGGTTCTGACAACGAATGCTGTTTTCGCCGAGAGTTCAATCGAGTTTCAAAGTTATAAAAAACCTTCTCTCTTAATCACAAGAGATTATCCGCAAATTTACAAACCCTCAAGAATATACATAGGACAGGAAAACAAATTTACAGTCAAGGCTGAAGCCGGAAGCTATGTTTCGGTTGCTCTTTCTCTGGAAAACAAGGGTTCCGACTTATTCTACGGGCATGAATTAAGACTCGGCAAGGACATAATTGCCACAGGAGAGGGTAAAATTGCTGCAAACGGGCTTGCGGAAATCGCCGTTAAAGTACCCGAAGATAAGAAACTTGAAGGCAAATCCGTCTATTTTGAATGTGCGGTATGGAAAAGCGAAGATTTTAGCGATTTAAAAATAGCAAACATAATATCTACAAGCGGAAGAGAATCAGGCTCAAATCAGGTTTTACTCGCATTACCGGTAAAAGACAGCAACAAACCGACATTAATGCCGTCGCTGCCGGGTGCTTCTTCAGAATTTATCGAAAGCATGAAAACCATGAACGAAATCAGAGAAACTGAAACTCAGAGCATCCAAAAAGATTTTGAATTCAATATGGAAGATATGTACAGAAAGCCTCTTATGCTGAGAAACCTTTATGCGCCGGACGCAAATATACAGCAGTAAATCTTTAATAAATCAGTGTTTCTTTACCATAAGAAGATAAGTCCTGTAATCGCCGGTTTTGTCATCCAATGTTAACAAGCCTTCATAAATCTTTTTTCTTTGTGCTTTAAGATTTAGTGTATAGTCTTTAGCTCTTCCGGAACTTATTCTGTAAATTGCGTTACCGATATATATCGGCAGGGTGAACAGTCCTCCGGGTTCAAATGCTTTAATCAAAGGTTTTGCTTCGTCAAATCTGTTCTTTTCAAGCAGACGTATAATTATTTCTGCAACTTTCGGCATAGTTTGAGACATTGAATCCAATATCAGATTGTTATGACGTAAAACACTTCCATTGCCTGATGATGAGGATGTCTGCATTCTGCTTTTTACGTTAGTTACACATCTGAATTGTTTTTTTTCTTCAAGTTCCTGAAGCGCTTTATTTACCAACTCGACAGCCTGAGAAACTTCGTTTTTTCGTATCATTTCAATGGCTGTATTTAAATTTATTCTTCTTTTAAAATAATTATTGTCAATTTTAGCGACTGAAGAATTATATTTAAAAGAATTTATTTTTGTCACAAGCATTTGGACTTTCCCCCGAACATATTATCTGACAAGTTATTTTTTAAATAATTGCCTGCATTTCTATTATTTGAAAAATATAATAAAATCTTTTTATGAGTTCGCTTTATTTAAACAAAATGCTTTTAATTCCGATTGATGACAGACCCGTTAGTTATTCACTGCCGTCTCAAATCGCAGGCATAAATAATAATGCAAAGGTCATTCTTCCGCCTCGAAGCATTTGCGGAGGGTTAACCAAACCCGCAGACTCAGAAAAGATATTTAACTTTATGAACGAAGCATTAAATGACGGAGAAATTAATTCCGTTGTTATTTCTCTTGATACTCTTATTTACGGAGGGCTTGTTCAGTCAAGAAGAACAACAGAGAGCTTTGAAGAAATTAAGCAAAAAATTGAAAAACTCAAAAAGCTCTTATCAAAATACAAAGAACAAAATAAAATATCCGTTTACGCCTTCAGCAGTATAATGAGGATTTCAAACAACAATATAAACGAGGAAGAAAAGGAATACTGGTCACGCTACGGCGAGATGATTTTCAAATATTCATTTCTAACCCATAAAAGCAAAATTAAAAATCTTGACCTCAATGAAGAAAAAGCCTTATCTGATGCTAAAAAGCAAATCCCGACAGAAATTTTACTTGATTACGAGTCATCAAGAAAACGAAACTTTGAAATAAATCTCGAATATTTGGGCTTTTTGGAAAACGGACTGATTGATTATTTGATTTACAGTCAGGATGATACTGCCGAATTCGGCTTTAATGTTGAAGAAGCAGAGTTGTTAAAGACAAAAATAATTAAAAAGAATTTATCTGAAAAATCCGAAGTTCAGACGGGTGCGGATGAAATTCCCTGCTGTCTTCTTCTGAGGTCATTTTTGAAAAGCTTGAACGAAAATGTCAGGATTTATCCGATTTTTTCGGATGAGCATGGCAAAAATATAATTTCCCGATACGAAAACAGGACTATACTTGAATCATCAATCGGACAGATAAAAATGTGCGGGGCTCAGGTTGCGGAAAATGCCGAAGAAGCCGATATGCTTCTGATTGTCCATACTCCGCTGACGGCTCAAAACGACCATGCCATGAACTTGCACGACCGTCCTGTTAATGTTGAAGGGGCAAAAAGAATAGCAAAGATGCTCAATACTATAAGCAAGCCTTATATAATCGCCGATGTTGCATACGCCAACGGCGCTGATGCTTATTTTGTCAGGGAAGCCGTTTTGCCAAATCTTGATTCCGGCTTCTTTTATTCATATGCAGGCTGGAATACAACAGGCAATACGATTGGAAGTGCTCTTGCCATAGGCGTAATGCGCTATATCCGGGAAAAAGAAGCGAACTTTAATGAAAAAGAGTATAAAAAAGTTCTGTTCATCAGACTTCTTGATGACTGGGCGTATCAGTCACAGGTAAGGCAAAAAATCAGAAATTTGACGCAAAGAGCTGACGTAAATCTCTTAAATGAGCTTTTAGAACCTTATATTAAGGATTTAACCGAAAAGCTCAATGCCGATACAGCGGAAATAAATCTCTCATACCCCTGGGGCAGAACTTTCGAGGTGGAGATAGACGTAAAGCAGTTTTAAGCAGTATCGTGCAAAAAATTACAGATTGATGTTTTTATTACTTTAGTGCTTGCAAAATCCTGTTTATACAGGCTTTTTGACTGTAATGCCAATCTCTGAAATTAATTCTTAAAATTTTCCATCCGCATCTTTCAAGCACGGACTGTTTCCAAATTTCCAAACTCTCATTTTCCGCAGGTTTAGCCTCTTCAGATGCAAAACCTCCGCAAAGAACCGCAATTGTTGAATTTTCGTTATGAATTACGAGGTCAATCTTAAATCCCGCGGATTCGAATCCCGAAATTACATGCAATCCTTCTTCGATACTTTTTGCAGCTATTTCCTCTTCGAAAGAGTTTTTGAATTTAGGCGGCAGAGTATCGGTTTTTAATTTGTCCGAGGAAAATTTTGCGACATATTCAAGGTAGCTTCTAAGGAGCCCGTGCGGCAAATCATAAACTTCTCTTGAAATAAAGCTGATAAGACGTTTTCTTGCTCTTGTAATCGCAACATTAAACAAATTAGGCTTCTGAACAAATGTCAGACTTTGAGTATAGCTGTTTGAAGCCAGAGTAAACGACAAAAGAATTATGTCCTTTTCGTCACCCTGAAAAGTATGAGCAGTTCCCACTTCTATTTGGAACTTTTTCACGGTATCTTCAGTTAAAATCTGACTGATTGCTTTTTTAAGAAGCTCTACCTGACCTCTGAAAGGTGAAATAATACCTATTGAAAGAGGTTTTTGTTCCGGTTTATTGTTCTGTTCGATAATAATTTCCTGAAGTTTTTCCATGACTTTTTCAACTTCAGCCATGTTTCTTGTATTGTCGGGGTCAACTTTTCCGTCTTTTACCACTACAAGCTCAAGACAGTCAGGGGTGTTTATTTCTTTGTTCATAATTCTTATACGGTTGCCGTAGAATTCCCTGTTGCTGAAGTTAATAATCGGCGGACAGCTCCTGAAATGTTCGTCAAGCAAAACAGGATTTGAACAGTAGAAATTAGCCACATCAAACAGCGAATTGGTTCTAAATCTCCACATAAGCTGGTATCTGTCGGGAATATTATGTGTGCTTAAGAACGACTGCTCTTTTGCTTTTTCGAGGAAGGAAAGATGAGGAAGCTGTTTGTCATCTCCGACAATAATAGCCGTTTTGGCTCTGTAAAGAGCGGGGAATGAGCTTGCGATATCGCATTGAGACGCTTCGTCAATAATTACAACGTCAAATAAAGCAGGTTTTAGAGGAAGAGATTCGGACAGGGCATAAGTCGTAACCGCCCAGCATGGGAAAGCTTCAAGAAGAGGTTTGAAATCTTCATCGTGCAAAAGCCTGTTTTGAAGGTTCTTTTTGCGCTCAATAAGGGCTTTAGAGTGAACATAAAGGCTTTGTCTTTTTGAGCGGTCTCTTATAAGAGATTTTAAAGATTCTCTGCGGGTATTTTTCAAAATATCCTTAGCAAGCGTTTTTTGTTTTTTTCTGAGACTTCTGAGTTCTTCAAGCAATTCATGAAGGTTGCCGATTTTATTTATGGAATTCTCAATATTTTTCAGCTCGCTTTTAAGCTCTTTCAAATACAAATCGGCTTCTATCTGTTCGATAATATCAGCTGAAGGAGTTTTTTCGCTAAGATTTAATTTCTTTGCAATTTTCCCGAAATAATATTTTGAAATAAGCGAACCGAAAAATCCTGTCTTGTAGAGACTTTTTTCGAGTTTGTCCGTCATTTCTTTTATAAAATCGGTATCCTGAGAGCTGATGTCATCTTTTATTATACTTTCGCCGTCATTTGTTTCGGTATATTTATCAAGTTTTTGCAGTGCGCAGTGCCAGCTTTTTTCCAGTTCAAGTATCTTTGCGCATTTGTTTTCAACTTCTGCAATTTTTTCAAAAAGAGCTTTCATATCTTCCGGCTTTACCAACAGGGAATTTTCATAACCGGTGTCCAAATCGACTTTATTGGACAACAAATCCTGAAGCTGAAAATAAAGGTGTTTTTGATAATTGGATCTTCCTGCCCTCAGACAAAGAAAAGGCGCGCCGAGATTATTGAGCCAATCACTGACAACGTCAACCGCTTTGTCCATTCTTGAAGTCACAAGAACGGTTTTGCCCGATGCAACAAGATGCGAAACAAGATTGACGATTGTTTGCGATTTCCCTGTGCCGGGAGGTCCGTAAACAGCCGTAAGCGGGTAAAGTTTGGAATATTCTATAACTTTTCTCTGGCTGTCGCTGAGCTCTAGTGAAGTAATCGGATAAAAATCTTCTTTTTTTATTTTTTTATCTGCTTCTTCATCGGTTTTTGAGGATTTTTTACCTGAAAATTCTTCCTGAATTAAATTCAATGAAGTTTCTCTGTACGTTCCCGCAGGTTTATCAGCCATTTGAGTTAGCTCATGCAAAAGTCCCGCGGTTATTGTCGGTCTTTTTGTAAGAATAAGAGCCGAGTTATCGGTCAAAAGCAGTGAACTTTCTTTTGAGTCGGCGAACATTCCGTCTTTGAAACTGTATTTAATTTGAACGTCCGGCACTATTGCTTTGAATGCCGTCAGGAAAGCCTGAAGCCCTTCCTGTGTGAGAGGCAGCTCTGGAACAATTTCCAGCAGACCTTCCATAAGATGCTCAACTCTGTCTTCGTCGTCAATTTTGAGCAAATCTGCTAGCGCGCCTGTATTAAGCGATAGAGTTTCTTCAGTAAGCTCACAGCAAATATTTATGCCTTTTCGCTCCAGTTTGCACGGAGAATATAAAATAGGCGTTAAAAACTCACCCGCCCTTTTCTTTTTAGGGTTTTTCCCTATTAAGAACATATGACCGTAAAGCAGATAGTGGTCTTTGTGCGAAATTTCGGCTTCCAGCATAAGATTAGTAACTTCGCTGTTCGTACCGTCAATATTGAGAGGAATTTCAGGAGCAAAAAGCAGGCTTTCTTCGCCGTCAAGGAAATACCATTTGTTGTCTTTGTCTTCGTTAAGGTTTCTGAATGTAGAGGATTTAACTTCTTCTCTCACGCAGTCATGTAGGTAAAGGCAGAGACGTTTTAAGAAACTGTCGGAAAAAGCGTTGCCGATAATCTTGGAAGCTTCCTGAAGCATATTCATTCCTTTCGTTTTGTCATTCTGAGCGATAGCGAAGAATCTCATAATCTTTGCTCATTCAGAAATTTCCACCTTTGCTCTATGAACAATAACAATATAGGAACTATTTTAAAGGTTTTTTCGGGAATTGTCACATGGTTTTAATATTGTAACGGATTAAATTCAAAGAATTGATTTTGGGCTATTACTGCCGAATTTCTTCAAGCTTTTGATTGTATAAAGAATTCACATAGCTATAGAAAAAGGACATTACGCCTCTTGCTATATCAAAGTCAACATTATCAATATTTTTTCTTCCTTCAGCAATATTATCTGTCTGAATAGAAACCATTTCAAGATATCTTAACTGTTTTGCTCTGCCACCGGAATATTCTTCTAATCTTTGTTCAATAACGCCAATAGATTCTCCTAAAATATCAGGTAAATCTTCTGCAATCTTTATGCTAAATTTTTCGGAATTTTCATCCACATTTATTTTATTTTTCTCGCAATATTCTTGGATAATGTTTGATACTTCTTTCATGTCCTTGCCGGCAGCTTCACTTTCAGGATTATTTTTTCCGAAAGAAACATTTGAAGCTCTCTGTGCTTGGAATGATTTACTGTAAAAACCTGTCTTGATGTTAATAGAACTAACCTGCATAATTACATCTCCCTATTTCTCATGAATTATTTAAAACCAAAAACCGTAAAAGTTGTTACTTTTATAGTAATGAATTCATAAAAATTTACAAATTATATTTCTCTATTTCCTTTTTTTGATTCATTAAAGATAGTTTTATGAATCCAAAAATTGATTTTACCAGCGTTGCATCAAAGTTATCCATTGTTTGTTTCCCTTCTGCAAGATCTGATATATTTTGAAATAAATTATCATAATATTTGTTTTTAAAATCAGTTTTCTTATAAAAATAATTTTCTTCACCCGTTTCATAAACTATATACTGAACATTTTTCAAAAGTCTTGGCAAATTCTTAATGGCATCTTCAATATATTTTTCAGAAATTTCGGGAATTTTTCCGTTTGGTTTTTGTAAATACGATTGAACAAGTTTTTTTATTTCGTTCGTATCTTCATTCGCCGCTATTACTGCTAAATCTTCCCTGTTTATATTTTTAAAAAATATTCCGTGATGACAATTTGGAGTGACTTTACAAGAATACTCGGATTTTATTTGCATTTTTATTCCTCATAATGTTCTGAAATAATAAAAACCAAATATAAAAAAAAATTGCTTTTTGAATAAGATAAATTTTTTTAAAACAAAATTATTTCAGACTAAATTCAACACTGCCCTCAAGGATTTCGCTTTGGGGTTTGAACGAGAACAAAACATCATCGACATTTCTCTTGAACTTAGAAAACAATATATTTTGACGATAATTTACGAAGTATCTTGAGGATTTTTCAACATTTAAATATGCAAACACAGAAGCATCGGGCAGAGCATGTGATTGGAATTTTTCAATTTTTTTTGTGCAGAGATTTGGTTTATCTGCTTCAAGACAATCTATGAGAGATTTTACAGCTTTGCTTTCTCCGAATACAAAATAATCAGCTTTCACTTTTCCGTAAAGAAATCTCTTATAATTTTTCTTATTTTTATAGAACTTCAATTCGTTACCTCTGTAAATTACCTTATAAGGCTTTACAAGAGCTGTTTGAAGTGCAATAAAGTCTGAGAATTTCAAAATTGTTTCGGCGCTTTTTAAATCAACTTTCGCTAAAAAAGCGTTTTTGGGGCTTGAATATCCGTAATCCATTAAATATAAAGAGGCTTCATTGTTTAACAAATTTGAAATTATCTGTTTGAACTGCAAATTACCTAAAACGGACGAAAAACCAAAAATTTTATCACTGCTGTTATGCGAACTGCCGTTTTTAACTGCTGAAATGAAATCAACGGTTTCTTTCAGGTTTTTTAATGAAAAACTTATTACGGTATCATCGGGAATTACGGGAATAAACGCTTCTTTTTGCTTAATATTAAGAACATCCTGAAAAGCGTTCTTGAAAATTTCCGCCTGATTTAGATTGACAGGCGAATATGACTTGAAATAAAGCATTTTCTTATCCGTGTGTATAGAAACAGCGGTTCCTGCAAAACTTTTCAAAAAATTAACTGTCTCTTCAGAAAACTGAAAATAATTTTTCGGCAAATAGTCTTTGGCTTCATCAAGAAAAATATCGGGTTCAGATATGAGAACAGTTCCAATCCGCTCCTTTGCCAATAGAGGCAGTGATTTTTTGAATTTTTTAGAAGTCAGAAGACTTGCAGACTTGCCCAAAAAATGATTTTTTATGATGTAAACAAGGGTTTCTCTGCTGTCTGCAAGGTAGAATTTATCGTTTCGGAGCAGATAAGCTCCCTTTTTGTGTTCTAACGTGATGATTTTGTAACCTTTTGCGCTGTGATAAAATAATTTCCCTTTTTTATTCAAAAAATCGTTGATTAATCTGTTTACCTTGCCTTCGCGTTTGACCGGAATTATAAAAAGCATTCTTTTTTTGTCAGTTGTGTCTGAAGCGTCTTTCCACGTTCCGAAACTGAAACTTTCACCGAATGATTCAGAAATCAGTTTGTTGAAAATCCTGCTCTTATATTTCTGATAATCCGCATTGAAGGTCCGATTCAGTAAATCAGCCGTGTCTTTTATATTAAAACCTGTGAGCTTATTAAATTCTACTGCTTTGTCATTCGAAAGATCAGCATCTACATAGAAAAAAGTCTTTGCGGGATAGTATCTTGAATATTCGGCGGTAATTCCGGTCGGCTTTTGCTCAAAACTGTATATAACAATAAGTACTGCCGATAATAAAGTAATGATTATTGCCGTCAATATGAAAGTTCTCTGCGGACTGCCGTATTTAAGGGTTTTTTCGTTGGAACCGTCAATGTTATTGAATTTCGGAGTATTTGAGCTGTACATGAATTTGGTCTTGTGATTTTCTCTATGAAAAAAGTCTAATATAAAATAACACTTATCTCTATTCAAGTTTTAAATTTCATAAAAGTTGCATTTTACACTAGAGGATACAGAAAAAGCTTGTGATTTTGGCAGCGGGCTAAAGCCCGCCGCTATAGATATTCTGTAGATATAAACAGTGGGTTGAAACCCACTGTTCTGGGTTTATACAAAACCCATTAAATAAATTTGCATCGTCATTCTGAGGCTTAGCCGAAGAATCTCCATATCACAGACCTTGAGATGTTTCGTTGCACTCAACATGACGAAACTAATATTGCGTTTAGTATAAGTAAAGAACTTAATGAGATATGTTTACATTGTGTACACAATGTGTTAAATGTGATTAAGAAAAGAGGCTTAAATTGCTCATTTTAGGGGTATAAAAAATGAAAAACAAAAAACAGTACAAAGCAGAAGAAATAAAAAATATAACGGAGTCAGTCGAAAGAATTGAGGCTGATTCGATTTTGACGGATATTTACGGTGATAATATAGACATAATCGAGGCAACAAAACAGGCAGATGCTGATGTTGAAAAACTTCAATCAGCCAATGTTCATTTTAGATGGAGCAAAAAAGAAATTGAACGCGCAAAAACCATTGCCAAGCATAAAGGATTAAAATATCAGACCTATATTAAATCTACCCTTAAACAGCAGATGGACAAAGATGAAAGAGAGCTTAAAGATGTTGGTTAGGCTCGGGTTTGGTGGGTTGAAAGCCACTCTCTCTTTATTTATACATCTATTTTTTCTAGAATCTCAACTTGATTTTCAATAAGGATTTCTGGATATTCTAAATTCAAGCTTCGTTCAAAAGTTTCAGAACGCCAATAGCTTCTAGCACAATTTTCCCAAAATGTTAAAACTGATTGAAAAGAGCAAGCTATTAAATCATTGTTAGGAATAAAAACGTCCCCTTGTAAAGTATATGTATTTGGTATTTGGCATAGTGATGGCTCAATATCAAATACTGTAAAATCAGCTTTATGCATAATAATATTATCCGATTTATCTTGAACTACACTTACTTTGTAAATAAAATGCTCATTAGACTTTATCTTAGTTTTAAATTTTACAATATCATCGATATTTTCACAAAGAAAACAACAATTAAATCTGCTTGGTTTATTTGGAAATTCTTGTTTTCTAATTCTTTCAAAAATTTCTTCTTTTAAAAGATATTTCCATTTTCCAGATTGATTGAGAACCACTGGAAAATTATAAGCCCTTGGATCATAATAACCATTTCGCCATCTTTGAGGATCAAGAATAGTACCTTTTTCTAGTTGAACTGGACTTAAATGAAAAAAATTTTTATCAGTCATTGGTTTTTCCTAAATTATTTATATCTTGAATTGAAATTATTATTTTACAATTTATATATAAATTTATAAACATAAAATTCTTTTATGTTAAATCTTCTCACAAAATTCAACAAGGTTTTATAACTCTTGATGCTCATAGATAGTCCTTTATAAGGGCTACTCAAGTGAAAATGACACAAGAATTACACAAGCTCTTAAAAAAAATTTTCAGCTATTGCTGAAACTCTTATAAATATAAACTGGGCCCGGATGGATTCGAACCAACGACCAAGGGATTATGAGTCCCCTGCGCTAC
>CAZXPD010000027.1:0-33102 GCA_964643065.1 uncultured Gammaproteobacteria bacterium
TGGTACCGTCGGCAGGCAAATACAACAGTTTTCAAAAGATATTGAATATCGAAAAGCACTGCTTAGGGATTTGGGGCTTAATCCCGATGACCATGAACTTATAAAGCCTATTGTCGGGGAACAGGAATTCAAGGCTATCGTGGAAGAGCTTAACAACAAAGAAATTAATTTTATGCCGGGAACGAAAACCGTTTACAAAGATAAGGACCCCGAATTTGATAACATATACGTCAAATCAGGTCAATACAGAGCTAATTTGCATATACACACGACAAACTCCGACGGACTGATGACGGTTGAAAAGCTGTTAAATCAAGCCGCACGATATGCTGACAGAGTTTTTGAAAAAACCGGAAAGGAATTTGTCATTGCCATTACAGACCATAACACCTTTAACGGCTGTGTTGAGGCAATAAACATTATCAAAAACAGCCCTGCAAAATTTAAGAATTTAAAACTTATACTCGGCATTGAGAATGGCGTTCTATACAATGGAGAAGCCCCGAATATTCACATGATATCCTACTGTATAAACCCTTTTGATGAGGGGTTATTGTCTCTTTATAAGCCTCAGTTGGATTTTATAATCAATTCAGCCAAAGGAGTAATTAATAATGCCAATAATATGTTTGCTTATGTTTTAAAAGAAAATAATTTCCGCTATTCTTTCGATGAATGTTTGAGAATCCGTCCGTCAATGGATAAAGCTCCTACCGACGTTAGGTATTCAATGAAAGATTATTTGCAGTTCAGGCTGGTATTTGCAAATACGGTTGAACAAAACCGGAATTTAATGAGTTTTCTTGAAACAAACGGCACTACATTGGCGGATTTGGATTTTGCTGCCCCCAACAATCTTATTTTCTTGATTTCAAATCGGGATTATAGCAAGCACAAGCATTATGAATATTATTATCAGGCTTTAAAGGAATATATAATTAAAACCGCAAAAGAGAAAAATCCAAATATTAATGAAGATGAACTAACATCAAAATTTGTCCCCGTAAATGACGGGGCATTGAATACTCTAAAACAAATTGAAGAAAAAATTACAAATGAGAGCTCGGGATTGTGTGTCAAAAATATAAAACAGAATTCTTTTGATAAAACTTTAGGCACCCTGGCTTCTCAAGAATACGGACTAATTGGAATAGGTCATCCCTGTATGGTTTATCCTATGGATTATTTTAAAAGCCTACAACATAGAAAAGAATTAATGGGGAAAATATTCAGCAGATTTAAAGAACTAGGCGGGGAAAAAGCAGTCTTTTCAGAGGGCTTTTATCAATCCTACCGGTCTGAAATAACATCAGATATCGTAAACGCAATAAATGAATTGATTTCCATACATAAACTTTTGAAAACAGGCAGTTTGGATACGCATTCCAATAATATTTTTACGGGACATCTTGATTACACGGAAAAAGAATTAAACGAATTGATTACTTCTTAGAAAATTTAAATAGGTAGGATAAATATGATAAAAGTTCATTTTAAAACCCCTTCATTCAAACAGGCTTACAACCCTAATGTCTATAACGGTTACACTCAACCACAGCCGCAATACTATAATGCACAAAATATTAATCCATCAATGACTTCTGTAAACTCGGGTAATCAAAATTTTTCAAATGAAAAGCTAATCGGTATGGGACTTGCCGCATTGGGGGTCGCACTTGTCGGTTATTTGGCATTCAAGGGCAGAAAAGGAAACTCCCTTCCCGATGAATTCAAAAAACTTTCCGCCGACGAAATAAATTTTTTAAAAGATAAAATCGATTCTGTTTCGGTAAATGACTTGCTATATCGCGAAGAATTAGCAAAAGGATTAGCAGAATACTTGAATTTTGACGGAAAAATTGATTCGTACAGATTTGCGAACGTTATCGGAGCTGACGAGTTGAAAGACATTCTAGGAAAATTAAGCGCCGAGAATTTTTCAGTAGGCGGTAAAGGTTTCCAAAATGTTCTAAACGGCACGTTTAGAGCAAATCTGCACGTTCATTCCGACTATTCGGACGGAACCATGACCATAGAGACAATTTTGGATCAGGCGGCGAAATACGCAGATAAGGTGCACTCCAAAACAGGTGAAAATTTTATCCTCGCATTGACAGATCATGACTTTACGGAAAGCTCCAAGGTCGCCGTGAAGCTTATTGCACAGAATCCTGTAAAATACAAAAATTTAAAATTTGTTGTCGGTATGGAAAAGAGCTTTGTATCTCCTTCTCCTAACAGTCCGACCGGAAATCCTACAGAAATATCAGAATTAATTGCTTACTCGATTAATCCCTTCAGTCCTAATCTTAATCAATTTATAAATAAATTGCAGGATGCCAGAAAATCCACTGCTAAACTAATCATTGACAAAGCTAATGCAATGTTTCCTTCTGCAGCTTTGAGTCTTGAAGATGCAAAACTTACAGATGCTTCTCATGCTAAGGGTATAAGTATGGATGTTCAGTGGACTTTATATAACTATCTCAACAAGAAAATCCCAAATGAAGAAACCTCTATAAAGAAATTATGCTTAGAATACAGACCTGCCGTTAAAGACGGGGAAATTGCATTTGACAAGGGGCATAGAACAGAAAATACAATGAAGGAGTCTGTCGATATTATAAAAGAATCCGGCTACGGATTTTTAGGAATTGCTCATCCCGGTTATCTTAAAGAAAAAGGCTTTAGCTCTCCTGAAGCAGTAATAAATGAGTTCAAAAAACTCGGCGGAGAAAGAGCCTATGCCGCTGAAATTTATTATGAATACAAAAATGGCCCCGATAAAAAAACAATTGATGAAATTAATGCTGTTTGCAGACGCGAAAACCTTATTCCGACAGCAGGAATAGATAACCATTCAGATAGCATTTTTACAAGACACCTTGATTAGAAAGAAAATAATTTAAACTAATTGATTACTATATAACGATGGTAACAACAGATTTTTCGATTTAAATTAGAAACAATCTCATGCTCTCATAGGATTAAAACCGATTTTTTATCGGATAATTTAAATATATAGGTATTTGGGCGTTCTGATGACAAGCGGTTTAAGCGGTATAAAACAGCATCAATACGACATGGAAAAGGCTTTTTTAAGCCCTTTTGCTTCCATGAGCAAGGATTCAAAAGGACGGGAAAAAGAAGAACCCCCATGCCCAATCAGAACCGATTACCAAAGAGATAGGGACAGAATTATTCATTGTAAATCTTTCAGACGGCTGAAGCACAAGACGCAGGTTTTTCTCGCTCCGCAGGGCGATCATTACAGAACAAGGATGACACATACGCTCGAGGTTTCGCAGATTGCAAGGACAATAGCCAGAGCCCTGCAACTTAATGAAGATTTAACCGAGGCGATATCGTTAGGGCATGATTTGGGGCATACGCCTTTCGGACATACGGGCGAAGAGGTTTTAAACGAACTTTTGAAAGAAGGCTTTCGGCATAATGAGCAAAGCGTAAGAGTTGTAAAAGTTCTTGAAAACTTAAATCTAACTTATGAAACGATTGACGGAATTTTAAACCATACAGGAGATTTGCAGCCCTGTACGGCAGAAGGCAAAATAGTTAAAATTGCCGACAGGATAGCTTATTTGAACCATGATATTGATGATGCACTCAGGGCAAAGGTTATTTCTCATAATGCGCTCCCGAAAGAAATTATAAAAATTTTGGGAGAAGATACTAACAGCCGTATAACAGCAATGGTGAAAGATATTATTTTGAACAGCCAAGACAGCAAAGAGATAAAAATGTCCGAAGAAACAGGCAAGGCAACTGCCGAATTGCGCAGCTGGATGTTCAAAAATGTTTATCTGAACCCTCAAGCAGTCAAAGAAAACAGCAAAGCAAAAAAAATCCTGTCAGACCTTTTTGATTATTATTTAAATAATCCGCAGAGCGTTGAAGAATACTCGGAGGATACAAATATTAATACGGAGAGAAAAATTGCCGATTATATCGCCGGCATGACGGACAGATTTGCGTTGAACCAATATTCGAAAATATTCATACCGTCCTTTTGCACTGATTTTTCGTTTTATACACCATAGAAAATATTTTTCAAGACTTAAATTCAAAAAAACTCTTTGTTATCTTAACTAATACAAATTTCATCAGATCGAGGCAATTTTTTTCGAAACGAGCAATAATGTTAACCGTAAAGACAAGAGAAAAATGATGGCAAATAATCCCCAAAATCTAAAAACAAATGAAGATGTTGTGTTTGAGATAAAAAGCAGACTCGATATCGTGGATGTTGTCTCTGAACACGTCGTTTTGAAAAAATCCGGAAGGAATTTATGGGGTTTATGTCCGTTTCATCAGGAAAAAACTCCTTCATTTTCCGTCAATCCCGATTTGGGAATATTTAAATGCTTCGGATGCGGAGAAGGCGGCGATGCAATTAGTTTTTTGATGAAAGTTAACAGGACTTCTTTTTATGAAACCATAACCGAACTTGCCCAAAAATTCGGGCTTTCAATGCCGCACGGCAACTTTACATCCGAAAAAACCGAGCTGCGCGCAAAAATTTATGAAATAAACAAAAATACCGCGGAATTTTATAAAAACCTGCTTCTAAACGAACCTGAAGGGAAAAAAGCAAAGGAATATCTTTTCGCAAGAGGGATAGAGCGCGAAATTATAGAAAGATTTTCGCTCGGATATGCCCCAAAAAGCTCAGATGGTCTGATTAACCATTTAATCGACAATTATAAAGAGACTTATGACCTGATGGACAGTGCGGGGCTGATTTCCAGGAAAACCAACAGCCAGGGCTATGTTGACAGGTTCAGAAACCGCCTGATGATACCCATATTTGACGATAAAGGCAATGCAATTGCATTCGGGGGAAGAGCTCTGGAAGAAGGGCAAAATCCGAAATATCTAAATTCACCGGATACTCCTGTTTTCAACAAGAGCAGATGCCTGTTTGCCTTGAACCACGCAAAAGAAGCCATAAAATCCGAAGACGGCGCCGTAATCATGGAAGGGTATTTTGATGTCATAACGGCGCATGTGCACGGAATTAATAATGCGGTTGCGACACTGGGAACGGCATTAACGGGACATCACCTAAAGATTTTATCAAGATACAGCGAATCAAGACGTATTTATATGGCGTTTGACTTTGACAGCGCGGGACAAGCCGCAACCGACAGAGGAGCCGAAGTAATAAAAGAAACCTTTGAAAGCCTCGGCGGAATAAGGCAGTTTGATGAAAACTTTGCGCACCTGAACGTTTCAGACAACAGTTCAGCCTGCGAAATCAGGATAATTTCCCAAAGCGGTGCTAAAGATCCCGATGAGTTCATCAGGAGTAAAGGTGTCGAAGAATACAAAAAACTCATTAAAAACTCTCCGTTGCTGATAGATTTCCAAATTAATCGGATTCTTAAGTCCAAAGACGAAATAAAAACGCCGCAGGATAAAGCCGAAATAATTAAACTTGCCATCCCTCTGCTTTCTGAGATAAAAAACCTCGTAGTCCGAGACGAATACGTGAAGCTCGTTTGCGAAAGGCTGGACATAAATCAAGAAACTCTTTCTTTAGAGCTTAAAAAAACTTTACAAAAGAAAAAATCTAAAATAAGTGTAATTAAGCCGATTATAAGTAAAACGGCAGAAAAGCATATTGTTGCTCAAAAAAATTTACTGAGTTTATATTTCATAAATAATGAAAAGCTCATGAATTTGTGTATTAATGATTGTTTAAAGGAGGTTATTTTTACAGAACCGGGGTTGTGTTTTGTTAAAAATTTAATCGAACAGCTGCAAGACAGCAAACAAAAAACTGAAGATTTAATTGAAGATTTATTCGCCAAATGCGCGGATAATGAAGAGGCAAAAAAGATATTAGCCGATGTGTTGTATTCGCTTGAAGATAAACAATATTTAGAAGAAAGACATCTAAAACTCTATATTGAAGAGAATATACATTGGATTAAACATCACAACAGCATTAAATTACAGAAACAATTAAAAGAAAGTTATTATAAAGCAAACGATGATGAAGAAAATTCCATTGTTTTACAGCAGCAAGTTAAAGAGCTGGTTCAGTTAAAAAGAGCAAAATTGGAGATTATAAATGAAGAAAGGTAAATCTGACAAAGGTCCTGATGCGTTGATGAACAGCATAAAGAAATCAGAAATGTTTGCGAAAAACCGCAGCGGGATTGATGAAATACTTACAAATAGTGATGATGACAGTTCGGATGAAATCGGAAGTCTTTTCGGAAGATCATCGGCAATAAGCCTTATTGATCCCGAGGATGAAGAAGAACTTCTTATTAAGGATGTTGATTCTGCTGAAATTGAAGAAATAGACATCCATGAAACTAAAGGCATTGCGGTTGATGACCCCGTAAGAATGTATTTGCGGGAAATCGGCAGAATCCAGCTTCTAACCGCCGAGGAAGAAATTGAATTGGCAAGAAAAATCCTTGTCGGCGGTCACGAAGGAATGATGGCTAAAAGAAAACTCGTTCAGGCTAACCTGCGTCTCGTAGTCAGTATCGCTAAAAAATATGTCGGACGCGGCATGCTTTTCCTCGACCTCATTCAGGAAGGCAATTTAGGGTTAATCAGGGCAGCAGAAAAATTTGATCATGAACGCGGATACAAGTTCAGCACATATGCAACATGGTGGATTAGACAGGCTATTACAAGAGCCATTGCCGATCAGGCAAGAACAATAAGAATTCCCGTTCATATGGTTGAAACTATCAACAAGCTCAAAAAAATTACCAGAAAACTGGCTCAGGATTTGAGCCGTAAACCTACCGAAGAAGAAATCGCACAGGCAATGGGCATTACTATTACCAAATTAAGAGAAATCATTAAAGTTGCTCAGGAACCGCTTTCCCTTGAAACTCCTATCGGGAAAGAAGAAGACAGCAGACTTGGCGACTTTATTGAGGACAAGGAGGCTGATGCTCCTGCTATGACAGTTGCTCACGAACTGCTCAGAGAAGACCTTGCAGAAGTATTGAGCGGTCTATCACCCAGAGAGAGAGATGTATTAAGGCTCAGGTTTGGGATGGATGACGGCAGACAGAGAACTCTTGAAGAGGTAGGTCAACTGTTTGGGGTAACCAGAGAACGTATCAGACAGATTGAAGCAAAAGCTCTGAGAAAGCTGCGCCATCCCAACCGCAGCAAACGTTTGAAAGAATACATCGAAGGGTAAAAAAACTTAATCAAATGATAAGAAATCGGACTGTAAAAAGTCCGGTTTCTTTTTTTGTAGAGAGCCAATTCTTTTGAAATAGAAGATGCAGAAGATGCGGAAAAATTCGATTTTTCCAAAAAATCAGAATTTTTCCATACCCTCATATTTGTCGCCGTTTCAAAAAATAATCCGTCGGAAAAATTTATTGAGGAGGCAATTTTTTTTCTTTTCATGTTTTATATATTTAGAAATACAAAAACAAATAACACAGCATCGTCATTCTGAGGGCTCAGCCCGAAGAATCCCAATATCTCCAACCTTGAGATCCTTCGCTCTCGCTCAGGATGACGGTAAAAAATGTGAGAATTAGAGGCAGGTAAAATGATTTGTGCAGTCAGTTATCCGATAGTATTTAATAATAAAAGGCATGTAAGTTTTAAACTTTTGCCGATAAAAAGTTCAGAGTTGGATAATATATTAAGAAAATTGGTAGAAATGACTACCACGACAAAAAGAACAAGAACAAGCCAAATTGCGGATTATTTTTTCTTATTGGAAGCATATGGTAATAAAAACATAGAAGAAAGACACAAAATCGTAGGAGAATTTAAAAAGATATATGATTATCACTCAAAGGATAATCCGTTGCGGGGATTAAGCGAAGGCTTCAGAGAAGAAATTGACAGAATTTGCAATAGTTGGGGTATTAATATTGCGAATTTATAAACTTACCGAATTTAGAACCTAAAAGTAATCCAAAGCCCAAGCCTAAAACAGAACCTGCTGTTCCCAAGGTATATGCTCCCAATGAGCTGACTAATGCGCCGAAAACAGCATATGAGATTACATTTGTCGATGATTTCAGAATTTGTTTATAGTTGCCTTTTTCAAACTCGCTTATGATCTTCGGAAGTTCTAAAATTCCGGCAAAAATCAACCCTAACAACGTTATTCTGTTTAGGGAGAGCATTAAAATCTTATTTAGGAACTTGCCGTTGAAAATTTTATATTTTCTTAAAATTGTTTCAGGTTCTTTGGAAAAAGGAAAATTTATTTGTCTTTTGCATATTTTGGTTTTTTCTTTAATGTTTAGAATTTTTAAAAGTTTTTGTTCTGCAAAATTAGTTTCACCTAATGAAATATCTAAATCATAAAATATTTTTTCACCTATTTCTGATTTCAAAAGCCAATTTTCCACCGGCGTTCCCGCAAAGAATTTAAAAACCGCCTTGTATTCCTTATCAAGCTCGTTCTTTGTTTTGCCGAACACTGATAACAAATCTCTAATGTCTTCTTTTAAGTTAATTAGAGCCAATAACCCAAGCCCGAAGGCTTTAAACCTGTTATTTTGTTTTTCGTTATCTTCGATAGGCGCAAGTCGCCTTGATGTGGGAAATATGCTCATCACACCCGCAAAGAACATTTGAAGGGGATTATTATAAATTTTCTTTTCCGTATTGTTTATAGTCCTTATAAATACATCAACGCCGTTTTGTATTTTATTCAAATCACGGTGTAGCTTTTTATAATTTGTCACGGCATTGAGGTGATTTTTGACAAATGGATTAATACAGGACGAATTGTCCTGCGATATAACATCATATTGAGGATATAGATTTACGATATTGTTTCCCAATCTGCTTTCCCGTTCCGTGCCTTTGCAAAATTTCGCGCATGAAAGTTACACAGGGTCGCCCCTATTTATATAAAAACAAATAGTACTTATTAATTGCTGATTTGTGAGTGATTTTAAAGTTTTATGAAAATTATTGATGAAACAATCAAGCTTATTTTTTTGAAAAAAACATGCTCTCGTGAGAGAATAGCAGACAGGTAAGCTAATCAGCATTACAAGGAGTAAGAGATGAAAATTTCAAAGAGATTGGACAGGATACCGCCGTATTTATTTGCGGAAATAGATAAAAAAGTTGACGAGGCAAAAGCAAAAGGCTACGACATAATAAATCTCGGGATAGGAGATCCCGACACACCGACATTTCCTAATATAGTCGAAGAAATGAACAGCGCAATCCATGACAGCGAAACCCATAACTACCCGCCATATCAGGGTACGGCAGATTTCAGAAAAGCCTGCGTAAGCTGGATGAAAAACAGATTTGACGTAAACGTGGACTTCAACAGCGAAATGATTGCGCTTATAGGTTCAAAAGAAGGCATTGCTCATTCGTTCTTTGCTTTTGTGGATGAAGGCGATTATACCCTAATCCCCGATCCCGCATATCCCGTATATCGTAACGGAACAATTCTTGCGGGAGGTACACCTTATTATATGCCTTTAAAACCTGAAAACGGTTTTCTTCCCGAACTTGAAAAAATTCCTGAAGATATAGCAAGAAAATCAACCGTGATGTGGCTCAATTATCCTAATAACCCCACAGGTGCAGTTGCAAATCTTGATTATTTCAAAGAAGTTGTTAATTTTGCCAAAAAATACGACCTTATAATCTGCCATGATCAGGCTTACTGCGAAATGACTTTTGACGGCTACGTCGCCCCGAGCTTCCTTCAGATTGACGGCGCAAAGGAACGCTGTGTAGAGTTTTTCTCGCACAGTAAAACCTACAATATGACCGGCTGGAGAATTGGTTGGGCTTGCGGCGGCGAAAAACCCATGCGTGCTCTTTCGGTTATCAAAAACAACATTGACAGCGGGGCTTTCAAAGCAATTCAGAGAGCAGCGGTTGTTGCGTTAAATACACCGCAAACCGAAATAGACAAACTCAACACGATGTATCAGAAAAGAAGAGACATTTTGTTTAGAGGATTGAAAGAACTCGGCTGGGAAGCAAGCCCGACAAAGGCCACCTTCTATGTATGGCTCCCGACACCTGAAGGTATGAGTTCGGTGGATTTTGCCGAAGTTATGCTCGAAAAAGCTCATATAATAGCCCCGCCAGGAAACGGCTGGGGTGACGGCGGAGAAGGATTCTTCAGAATTGCTTTGACAGTACCGGAAGCAAGACTTGAAGAAGCAATCAGCAGAATGAAAAAAGCGGGGATTTGTTACAAAAAAGTTCCCGTATAGGGGAAAAATATGATTATACCAAGCATAGACTTAATGGACGGTAAAGCCGTTCAACTCAAACAGGGCAAAGAAAAAGTCCTTGAAAGAGAAAACGTTTTTGAACTAGCCGAATATTTCGGCAGATTTGGCGAAATTGCCGTTATTGACCTTGATGCAGCTTTAGGAAAAGGAGATAACTCCGAAACAATCAAAAAACTCTGCAAAATTGCTGACTGTCGAGTCGGCGGGGGCATCAGAACTGTCGAAAGAGCTAAAGAGATCCTTCGCTGGGGTGCGAAGAAAATCATCATAGGAACAGCCGCAAGCGAAGAGTTTTTATCACAGCTTCCTAAAGACAGAGTTCTTGTTGCAATAGACGCTAAACACGGCAAAGTTACCACCGAAGGCTGGCAAAAGGAATCCGAAAATACCCCTGAAGACCTTGTGAGAAGATTTGACAATCTATGCGCGGGATATCTTTATACAATTGTCGAAAAAGAAGGCATGCTCGGTGGTTGCGATATTGAAGCGGTCAAAAAAATCAGAGAAATAACCTCCAAAGAAATAGTTGCTGCCGGCGGAATTAGTTCGATAGAAGAAATAGTCGAGTTGGACAAAATTAAAGCAAGCTGTCAGCTCGGCATGAGTATTTATACCGGAAAAATCGAACTTGAAGATGCTTTTATCGCGCTTCTTGATTTAAATAAAGGCAACGGGCTTATTCCGACAGTCGTTCAGGATGTTAATTCAATGCAGGTTTTGATGGTTGCATACAGTAGTGCAGAATCGATAAAGAAGGCTTTCAAAACCGGTAAAGCAACTTATTTTTCCCGTTCAAGAAACAGCCTGTGGACAAAGGGCGAAACATCAGGCAATACGCAGAAATTAATTAACGTTAAATATGACTGCGACAGAGACAGCCTTTTGTTCAAAGTTGCCCAAACGGGAGTATCGTGTCACGAAGGAACTTATTCGTGCTTTGAGGACAGGCAGTTCAGCTTGAATTATCTTTATGAAATTTTAAAAGACAGGCTGGCAAATCTTCCCGAAGGTTCTTTTACGGCAAAGCTGTTTAAAAATGACGAATTATTAAAGCGCAAAATTAACGAAGAAGCATTTGAAGTCATTCAAGCAGGTACAAAAGACGAGCTTGCTTGGGAAGTTGCGGATTTGCTGTATTTTGTCACCGCAGATATGGTCAAAAACGGAATTGATTTTAATGATGTTCTAAACCAGCTTTCTTCAAGAAGCAGATAGAGATTATAATTATGAAAACTATTAAATCTTCACAGCTGACAAAAGTTTTTTATTCATACAAAGACTTCAGCGGAGCTGATAGCGTAAGAGAAATAATTGCCGATGTCAGAGAAAACGGCGATTGTGCGATTATTAAATACAACAAAAAATTCGGCGACGGGGATTTTGAGAATTTTCTTCTTTCAGATGAAGAAATAGAAAAAGCATATTCGCAAGTACCTCAGGAAACCCTTGATGCAATTCAAAAAGCGGCAGAGAATATTAAGAACTTTGCTAAGGCTCAGCTTGAATGCCTTAAAGAACTAAAAACCGAAAAAAACGGGGTAATACTCGGACACAGGATAATTCCGCTTGAGCGAATCGGGGCTTACGTACCCGGAGGCAATTATCCCCTGCCGTCGTCGGCTCTTATGTCAGTAATACCTGCCAAAGTCGCAGGGGTGAAAGAAGTTATAGTTTGCAGTCCGAGAATAAAGCCGGCAACAATCGCCGCCTGCAAAATCGCCGGAGCGGATAAAATTTACAGAATCGGCGGTGCTCAGGCAATTGCGGCTATGGCATACGGAACGCAAAGCATTGCGAAAGCCGATAAAATAGTCGGTCCCGGCAACAAATATGTAACGCTTGCCAAAAAAGAAGTTTACGGCGTTTGCGGAATAGATTTTCTCGCAGGACCATCTGAAGTTATGATAATAGCAGATAAAACCGCAAATCCTGCTTTTATCGCCGCGGATATGCTCGCTCAGGCTGAACACGACAGAGAAGCGCAGGCAATTTTAATAACGGACAGCGAAGAGCTTGCTGCGCAGGTTGAACAAAAAGTTAAAGAATTTTTGAATACTCTTGAAACAGCGGATATTGCTTCCATATCAATAGAAAATTCTATAATTATACTCGCGGATAATATCAATGAAGCTGTAGAAATAGCAGATAAAAAAGCTCCCGAACATCTTGAGATTTTTGTTGAAAATTCTAATGATTTTGCTCAAAAATGCAGTAATTTCGGGTCAATTTTTATCGGAAATTATTCTGCGGAAGTCTTTGGGGATTATTGTTCGGGAACCAACCACGTTTTGCCGACAAACTCAATTGCCCGATACAGCGGAGGCTTGAGCGTTTTTGATTTTGTTAAAATCGCCACTTTTCAGGAAATTTCAGAAAACGCCGCAAAAGAAAATCTTTGTAAAACAGCTTCAACAATTGCACAAACAGAAGGACTTATGGGGCATAAACTCTCGGCTGATTTGAGAAAATTCAGCTGATTTTCTACACCTTCTATCTTTATTTAAAAACAATTGTAAATTTACTGTTGTATTCAATTAAATTTTTCTTTAAAATGCGCAACCTTTATGTTAATATACCGTGAATGCAGGTCTAATTTAATTTCGGCAATTCTGAAAAGTCAAAAAGGAGAGGTACAGTGGAAATAAAAAAATCGACAAAACTTCCCGAGGGCGTCGGTAAAAAGATTATTGAAGCTTTGAAAAAACAGACCGACGATGAAGAATTTGGTTTGACAGAGGGAACTCAATCTTTTAATAAGCATCAAACCGCAGCTGCCGTTCAGGAAAGAGAACCTGAATTTGCGTCAGAACCTTCAGCTTATGAAGACGAAGAAGTAAAACAGGAATATTATTCTTACGGCGACGAAGAATCGGAAGATTTTTTGCAGGATGAAGAAGATGAAATCTCATACAAGGAAGATGACGAAATCCTTGAAACGGAAGATTTCGATTATGACGAGTATTATCCGCAATCATACGAAGAAATTGAACATGCTTCCTGCGATTATTCCGAATCTTCAGCAGAAAAATATTATGAGCCTGTCCGTGAAGAAAAACAAATTGTAGGCAAGTCAAAAGGTTTTGAGCTCAAAACCGGATCCGCAAACGTAGATACTCTCGTAAAATTAATCGGACAGCTTCCAAGCGGCGTTACAAAACAAACAGGGGCTCATATTATTCGCCAGACAATGGAAGCAATGGGAATATCAATGAACAAAGTCCTTACTGAAGCACAGCATATTCAGGAAGAGTTGGGACTTAATATCAGAAACAACATCAATACCATTGAAGAATACAGAAACAATATCAGAACTCTCGAAAAAGAAGTCCAGTCCCAAAGAAAAAAATCCGAGGAACTGGAAGACTTAATCAGCCTTTTTCTTCTTTCGGAAGGTAAAGCTAAAAAGTAGGTTAAAGGATTAAAAATGCAAATAGGTTCAATCAATTCTAAAAATAATCAAAGCTTTATGGCATTAAAAGTCAATCCGCGTAGTCTTTTGAGTGTTGAAAAAACTTTGCGAATAATTATTAACAAAGCGCAAAAAACTAGATCAGATGTATTTGAGTTGTTAAAATCCGATTCGGCTGATCATTATTATTTTACAGGGAAAATTCTTCAAGACCCCAAATGATAATTTAGTTATGTTTTGTTTATTTTTAAAAACAGAGGGGAACCCCTTCTGTTTTTAATTGTGTGCGAATATCTGCGGAATTAGCTTGAATAATTGCTCAGATTGGATTATTTTTAGACTGAACAGAAAACAACCGAGAATGGAAATAATTATTATGCAAAAAACTTTAAACTTTACCAAAATGCACGGGCTGGGGAATGATTTTGTTATTGTTGAAGGAAAAGACGCTGATTTAAGCGGGAAAACATATTCCGAACTGGCAATAGAAATGTGCGACAGGCACTTTGGAATAGGCGCTGACGGTTTGATTATAGTCAATCCGCCTGATGTAGAAACCGATGCCGATATAAGCTGGCGAATTTTTAACGCGGACGGAACAGAACCGGAAATGTGCGGAAACGGGATTAGATGCTTTGCAAGATATGTTTATGAAAAAGGACATATAAGCAAGAAAAAATTTACCGTTCAAACACTTGCGGGAATAATCATACCTGAAATACTTGAAAATAAAGAAGTAAAAGTTGATATGGGCAATCCTCGTCTCGACGCTTCAGAGATACCTTTTACGGGCATTAAATCAGGTCTTGTAAAAGGCTTTAAACTGGAAGTTTCTGACAGAGAGTTTGAAATCACGACCGTAAATATGGGAAATCCTCACTGCGTTATATTTTCAAATGACGATACGGCTGTGCTTGCGCGCAAATACGGGCATGAAATATCCACCCATAATCTTTTCCCGAAAAAAACCAATGTCGAGTTTGTTAAAGTGATTTCAAAAAACCATATTAAGGTTGATGTTTGGGAAAGAGGCTGCGGAATAACTCTTGCCTGCGGCACGGGGGCATGCGCTTCGGCAGTTGCCTCGATAATTAATAATCTTGCGGAATCACCCGTTCAAGCCGACCTGCCCGGCGGAAGTCTCAAAATCGAATGGGACAAAAACAGCTCAAACAGCAGTGTTTTTATGACCGGGAAAAGTGAATTTGTTTTTGAAGGCAAGTACTTGCTGACAAAATAATTTTGTTCATGTTAATATTAAAAAACTCAATTATTTTATCAAGGAGGGATACCCGGATTGAAAAACTACGAATTATTATGCATTGTCAGATCAAGTCTTGACATCGAAAACGTTGAGAAAATCCTTGAAAACATTAAGGATGCCATAGCAGGTTTTGGCGGAAATGTTACAAACATTGACAAAATCGGACGCAGAAAACTGGCTTTTGAAATCGGTTCATACAGAGACGGTTTTTATGCAGTTTATACCGTTGAAATGGCTGAAGATAAAGTTAGCGAATTAAAAAGATACCTCAAACTTAACGAGAATGTTATCAGAGATTTCATAACCGTTAAGCCCAAAGAAAAAGCAGCCGTATAAAAAATTTTGGAGAATAAAATTAAATGAGTTTGAGCAAAGCCGTCATAATGGGCAAAGCGATCCGAAGCCCCGAAAAAAGATTTACAAGCAATAACGTACCTATTGCGTTTTTTGCAATCGACTTCAGCAGAAACTCAGAACCCTCAATATTGAAAGTAATTGCAAAAGGAAAACTTGCAGATACGGTTTACGAAACGGTTAAAAAAGACAATACGGTTATTATCGAAGGCAGACTCCAGAATTCTGTGGAAAAAGCAGCTGACGGAACAGAAAAAAAATCTATGGAAATAGATGCATCCGTTGTTGAAGTTATTTCGGCAGGAATGGCAGTCAACTCCGCATCGGATGAAAAAGATTCACAAAACGATATTGACTTTGGCGATATTTCAGATGATGATTTAATAGGTGAAGATGAAATTCCCTTTTAGAAAGGACTAAATTATATGGCAAGAATGCACTCAGCAAGAGATAACAGAAAAAAAGCAAAACACTGCAATTTTTGCAGCGATAAAATTGATATTATCGATTACAAAGATACTTTAAGACTTAAAAGATACTTAACGGAAAGAGGTAAAATTCTTCCGAAAAGAATTACGGGCAATTGCGCCTACCATCAGAGAACATTGGCGACAGCCGTTAAAAAGGCACGCGAAAATGCTCTGATTGCTTTTGTTTTTGAAGGTTAAAACCACATCTACAACTCAAATTAACCCATCTTTTGCCCGAATTAACGGGCTTTTTCATTTGCACAAACGGCAAAATGGGACTATTGACGAGTTCAAAAAACTTCGTTTTTTGTTTCGTCTTACGTCACCATCGTTATGGCTGTTTATTCTTCTTTATTCTCGGGTTTTTCAAGTTTAACGACGACTTTGTCAATCAGCCCGTAATTCATTGCTTCCTGCGGACTCATGTAATAATCACGGTCGGAATCCTGCTCAATCTTTTTGATGCTCTGACCTGTGTGTTTAGCCATAAGCTCGTTCATTTGTTTTTTAATTCTCGCTATTTCCTGCGCTTCGATCACAATATCGGATGCCTGTCCCCTTGCGCCGCCGGAAGGCTGATGAATCATTATTCTTGAGTTTGGCAGGGACATTCTTTTGCCCTTAGTTCCGGCACAAAGTAAAAATGCTCCCATGCTTGCGGCTTCGCCGACGCATATTGTGTTTACATCAGCTCTTAAATGCTGCATTGTGTCGTAGATGGCCATTCCTGATGTAATTACGCCGCCGGGGCTGTTGATATAAAGCATTATATCTTTTTCGGGATTTTCGGAATCCAGCAGAAGGAGCTGGGCTACTATTGAATTTGACATTTCATCGTCAATTTCGTCACCGAGAAAAATAATTCTCTCTCTCAAAAGTCTCGAAAATATATCAAATGCCCGCTCGCCTCTGCTTGACTGTTCAACTACCATCGGGACATAATTTAAAATCTTTTGATAATCCATATTATTCACTTTCTTTAATCTTTTACTTAAAAACATTATAAAATTTATTTGAAAAATAGCAAAACAATTCCATTATAAATACTCTTATGAAAGCCAATTATCTACAAATATGTTATATTTTTGACAAAAGATAAATATTTGGAAATGTTGTTTGATGAGTAAAGAAATAAATGCTTTTAAAAGTGAAAAAGGACATATCTGGACTTCCTTTTTAATTTTGATAAGTGGTACTTTTACGCTTATATTCAGTTCCGGTAATAAAACAAAATTGTTTTTTATAGGGCTTGGATTTATCTTTAGCATTCTTTTGTTTTATGTATATTTAAAAAAGAATGATCAAATCGAATTACTCTTAAACAAAATTGATGAGGAGTAAAGTTATGAATTTTCATGATATTTTTGTACTTATAATCGGAACAGGGCTGTTTATTCTGTTAGGGATAGCGGCATTAAAAATTAACGATACCGGTAAAAAATTTGCCGGTAAATCTTAAATCAAAATTCCTTTATTTTAAAGTTCTTCCAACTCTTTCTTATGTGTCTTCATTATCAAAAAATTAAGAAAATCTGTATTTTGAAGGCTTTAAAATTCTGTTGGCTTTATAATAGTTCATAGCAGATAAATTTTAGCTTTTCAAAAGGTGGTATAAATGTTCGGAAAAGACAAGAAAATCAAAGAAACGGAAGAGAATAATTTGGAAGATAATAACAACCCTTTCATTCGGGAAACCGGAGAAAAAGAAGAACCCCCCGCTGCTGAACAGGAAGCAAAACACCAAAATTCAAACGAGCTGGAAACACTCAAAAGCCAGTATATTAGACTTGCGGCGGATTTTGACAACTACCGTAAAAGACATGCTCAGGAGAGAGAATCTCTGCTCAAGTACGGCGCTGAAGAAACTCTTAAAAAGCTTCTCCCCGTTCTTGACACATTTGAGCGAGCAAAAAAATCAGTAGCAGAAATAGAAGACATTGAAAAAATCAAAGAAAGCTTTAACGTCGTGCAAAAACAGTTAATGGAAGCGTTGGAAAAAGCCGGGCTTGAAAAAATAGAAACAGAAAATCAGACTTTTAATCCCGAGTTACATGAGGCCGTAATGCAAACCCAAACAGAAGAATATGGCGACCATACTATAATTAACGAACTTCAAAGCGGGTATAAACTGGGTGACAGAGTTTTAAGACCGGCAATGGTCAATGTTGCAGTGAATTAGTTTAGAAAGACAAAAATGACAAGAAGAGATTTTTACGAAATACTGGGAGTTGAAAGAAACGCTTCAGCGGATGAGATTAAAAAAGCCTTCAGACAAAAAGCCCGTGAACTTCACCCTGATGTTAACAAAGCACCTGATGCAGAAGAAAATTTCAAGGAGCTTGGACAGGCTTATGAAGTGCTTATGGACGAAAATAAACGCTCCATGTACGACAGATACGGTCATGACGGACTGAGAAATGCCGGTTATGATTATAACGGTCCTTTTGATTTCGGTTTCGGGGACTTAAGCGAAATTTTATCCAGTTTCTTCGGGGGCGGCTTCGGAGGAGGAGGCAAACAAAATCCCGATGCGCCTTCACGAGGAAGCAACCTCAGAATGGATTTTAAAATCACATTTGAAGAAGCAGTTTTCGGCTGCGAAAAAGAAATTGAAATAAAACACCTTGAACCCTGCGTCGTTTGTTCCGGAAGCGGAGTAGAAAAAGGGACAACACCGACAACCTGCAAAACCTGTAACGGCATGGGACAGGTTCAGAGAACAACTCAAACAATTCTCGGACATTTTACCCAGGTTTCGACATGCCCGTCATGCGGCGGCAGAGGAAAAACCTTTAAGCCCTGCAAAAACTGCTCCGGACAGGGCAGAAAAGAAACATCCAAAAAACTCAGCATTCAAATTCCTGCAGGCGTTGACGAAGGCACTAAACTAAGAGTCAACGGCGAAGGCGATGCGGGGAGAAACGGCGGACCGGCAGGCGATTTGTATGTGGTACTTTTTGTTCAGCCTCATAAACTTTTTAAGAGAGAAGGCGCAAATCTCTTTACCGAGTATAATATTTCTTTCTCTCAAGCTGCCTTGGGCGCAGACTTGGAAATAGAGACACCTTACGGAACGAAATCTTTCAATATTCACACCGGTACCCAAAACGGAACAGTTTTGACATTGAAATCCTGCGGAATGCCTTATTTGAACAATCATCAGAAAAAAGGTGACTTATTCATAAAAATTAACGTAGTAACTCCGGTCAATCTGAGCGAAGAAGAAAAAAATCTGTTCAAAAAACTTGCAGATCTTGAAAAAAAACCGGCTCATAAAGAAACTGTTTTTGATAAGCTGAAAGACGCGTTTTCATAAGGAGGGTATGGAAAAATCGAATTTTTCCATAGCTGACAAATCTAATTTCCCCGCATCTTCAAGGTTATTTTACAAGCGTAAAATGTTTTCGGGTAAAATCCTGCCCGCAAAGTTTTTCCAGTTTCAGCTTTAAACGCCGCCTTTTGTCTGTTTTGGTGAGCTTATAGTCGGGATTTGCTTTAAAGAGTCCTTCCGTGCCTTGAGAAACAATTTCTTTCATAACTGACGGATGAGTTCCCTTGAATTCTTCAAGAAAAGAGCCGTCAACTTCTTTGTAGTCATGATTAAAAGTAGGTCTGTTAAAATTCCAGTATTTGCTCACATATTCCTGTTTTTTAAAAATTTGTTCCTGCGTTCTTGCCCAGCCGTAATGATAAATTGTTGCATCAATTACTTTTGCTCTCGGGTATCTGCCTACTTTGTTATTCCCGTCAAGCACCAGAAAAAATAATGAATCTGAAGTCCATGAGCGTAAGTTATTTTTTATTATCCTTGCTTCCCGTCTGCAAATGTTGGCGTTATTCAACAAGGTATTGTAATTTCCCCAAAAATGAACATATTTAAATGCCAGAGCTTCGACCTGCGGATTTTCAAGATTATCCGCCAACGCTTTTTTTATTGTTTCATAATCCTGCTCATGGATTATTTCGTCGCCCTCAAGGTAAAAAGCCCAGTCTCCGGTGCAGTTAAACTGCGCAATACTTTTTTGTTGTGCATAAACATAGCCTTTGCGTGTCAGTTTTTCGTTCCATTTGCTTTCAATAATCCTTATTTTAGGGCTGTCAATGTTTTTAACCGCTTCGAGGGTATTGTCTTCGGATTCGCCCACGTTTACGACAAATTCATCACAGAGAGGAAGAGCGGATTTTATTGATTCCACAAAAGGATAGCCAAGAATTTCACCGTTCTTAATAAAAGTAAAACAGCTGACCTGCATAATTGAAAAACCTTTCGCCTGTGTTTAAATTAAAATTGGCAGTATTTTTTAAAAAATTACAATCTTTGTTTGATTATAACTTTAACAAATAATATTTTCTGCGTTATTATTTTAGAATGACTGATTTGTAGTTTGATTATGAAAAAGGCAATGAAAATTTTAAAATATTTTTTATTTCTGATTTGTTTTGCGTTTTATACCGCAAACTGCGCATTTGCGACTGAGCTGCCGGCAGCGGTGACTGATTTGGTTAAAAAAACTTTTCCGAATGCGAGCATACGTTTTGACGGACTGATAGAACTTCCTGACGGAACTCAGTATTTGCCTGTTTTGCCTTACAGTTACGCAAAACCCGAAAATCCGGCGGAGATTGTTACGACAATTCCGGCAAACAAACCTTTCTCCGCAAAGCCCGATCTGGTTCTTTTTGCAAACAATTTTTCTCTTATTAAAATAATAAGAACACCCGGACAGCCCCCGACTGTTGTGAGCGGTAATAACATTCCCATGAAGGTCAAACTCGGTTATTTGCCGCAGGATTTAATCGTCCCCGAAAACCTTATTATCCCGTCCGAATTGAAGGTAATTCTGGGAGATTTGAAAATTCTGGTAAAAGAAGATAACGTAAATACCGTTGTTGGGAAAGTTACGGATATTTCATATGACATTAACCAGACTAATTCAAAAAATCTTGCTAAAAATTCCCCGAAAGTATCTCAAAAAGATGCAGAATTCGCCTTTTTGCGCACAAAGCTTTTCTATACGACGGATTTAAAAACAAACAATCTTTATGTATTATCTCCCCTGCTTCCAAAACCTCAATTGGCTTTGCAGATGCCTTCCATCCCTTCATCTGTAATACCGGCGGGAAGATATCTTCTGATTACATTATGGTCCAGAAGCGTTCTTGCGGTTGTTGATACTTCCAACAATACCTTGATTAAAGAAATCGAGGTCAGCAAACAGCCCTCATTGACAGCTTATTCAAAAACTTATGAAAAGGCTTACGTATCGGACAAAGCAGAACCTGTTATCACAAAAATTGATATCGGCTCAATGACCGTGCTCGGAAAAATTAAATTGACGGGTGTGCCTTCTCATATATGTCTCTCGGTTGATGAAAAAACACTTTATTATGCAGATTCAATCACCGGCAAAATATACACCGTCAATGTTGCGGTGGATGATAAAATAACCGAGATTATCCCGAGCAAAAACGTATTCAAAATAAGGAACTTCAAGGATTATCTGCTTGTTATGAGCCGACTTGACAATACGTTGAACATCTACACAACGAGCGATTACAAGCTTGTTAAGACCTTGCCTGTGCCGGCAAAGCCCGTTGATATTAAAACCTCAACTCTTAAGGACAGAATTTATGTTCTATCTGCCGGAGAAAAAGCTTTTACGGTTATAGACGCAACTTCTTTGGAAATAATCAAGAGCATCCCTTTAAAAAGCGCGGGATTTCCCAAAAATATCACTTTTGTAGAAAACTATCTCAAAGCAATAATTTCATCACCCGACTCCAACGAATTCGGCTTAATAGACTTAACAACGGAAGAATTTATTGATTACGTTCCGGTTGCCGTGCAGATGAATACTCTTGTTATTACAATGCCTTAATAAGTTCTTATATTGACTGAATTCTCAAGAATTTGCAGTTCATTATTATTGTCAATGTGAATATGACAGGAAATATTTCTGATAAAGTTCTCGCCATAGAGCTTTTTAACTCTTTCTGAAAATTCATCAGCGCTGTTTGCCTGATTTGTTATTATAACGGTTTTATTTTTTGCGGCAAAATCAATTAAAAAATCAATAATTTTGCCGTTTAAAGCGTCCTCGATGTATAAAACATCAGGAGATTGAAAATCAGCTATTTCAATTGCTTTTTGAGGATTAAAGCCGATTTTTTCATTAATTTCACACTGATTTATGCCTTGAAGCACAAATTTAACTTTAGATTCTATGCTCACAATGTTTTTAGCAGTATCGGCAAGATAAAAAAGCATCGAATATGCAAAAAGTTCGGCGTCTATAAGATTTTCAGCAGTGACGGAAATTATTCCGTATTTTTCTAGGCAAGTTTGAACAAGTGCTGTTTTCAGCGGATTTATTTCAAATTTACTTAAATTTTGCGGCTTTTTATAAATTTTCAAATTAATGCAAGAACCCGAAACCGTAGGCAAAATGTAAACAAACAGCGAAAATCCTTCAAATTCGGAATTTTTTCCTGAGCCAAAATCCGCATCGGCATCAATTAGTGCTGAACTTTTGATGCTGTTTATAATAAGGCGCTTTAGAAGAAAAGGTATTTCTCCTTTTTCTTCGGTTATGTTACCTTTTTTAAATCTGACCGAAAGATTTTCATTGTCAGACTGCAAAATTATTTCGTTGAAATTCTCACGAACTGCTTGTTTGATTAACGAAAAGATTATTTTTTCGGCTTTAATTTCCTGTGAAGCGTCACTGCTGAGTTCAAGCCTCCAATCAGCGGTTTCAAAATCTTCTTTCGCTTCACCCGGCCTTGCTTCTTTTCGATAACATTCTTCGATTGCTTTAAGCACTGACTTTTCGGAGCATATTACAGGTTCTATATCAATATTCAAAGATGTTATTAATCCGTTAAGAATAAAAAGGTTTAAAGGATCTGCCATTGCAACCGTTAGAACATTTTCAATTTTAAATAAAGGAATTATTTTATATTTTTCGGCATCGGCCTGCGAGACAAATTTAACGCATTTTTTATCAAGCGAGTAATCTTCGAGATTAACGAACGGAATATGCAGCTTTGCTTCAATAAAGCCCAGCAGGGTATCTTCCGCTATAAGATTTTGTTCGGTTAAATACAGGGCAAGGCTTTTGCCTTCAACAGCCGCATTTTCTTCAGATTTTGAAAGTTCTTCAAAGCTGATAAACCCTTCTCTGACAAGGTCATACTTTAATTTTTCAAATGTTTTGTTTGTTAAATGATTCAATGCCGGCTATCCTTTTAATATTTGTTTTGCCTTATTTACCAATTCCTGTATATCAAACGGCTTTGTGATATATTCGTCGGCACCGGTTTCCCTGCCTATTTCCTTGTCTTCTTCCTGTGATCTTGCAGTTACCATAAGTATGGGGATATCTTTGTATTTTGTATCGAACTTAAGCAGTCTGCAAACTTTATACCCGTTTATTTTCGGAAGCATGACATCGAGAATAATAAGGTCGGGCTTTTCGCTTTTGACTTTATTAAATGCTTCTTCGCCGTCATATGCCGTAATGCAGGAAATATTTTCCGCTTCAAGCATGAACTTTAAAGTTTCGACTATATCTTTTTCGTCATCAACTATTAATACTTTTTTATCCTGTAATCTGTTATTTGGCATGTTTTTTCCTTTGAGTTGTTGTTTATTTTAGCGTAAAAGTTTTGAAGATTTGCCGCACTGTTCAATCATTTCTTCGCCCGAAATGGCATCGAACGGATAGATACAAAAGCCTATGCGGATTTTGGCGTTTTTAAAATCGTTTTCTTTTTCTTTTATGTACGTTTTAATTTTCTTTTCAATTTTCGCATTTCCGGTTTTATCGGCATTGGGAATTATAACCATCAATTTATTTTCATTTGCAAAAATTTTTGAATTCGAGTCTTCTTTAAGGGGAGAATATTTATTTTCGGCTAAGTCAGCAATCATAGAATTATTGGATTTACCTGTTTTTTTGCCTGTGTCTTCTTCAATTAAAACCAGAGCAAAACTGGAATGATTGAATTTCGAATTTTGCAGTTCGCTGTCAATTTCAAGCAGAAGCCTGTTTTCATTTGATGTGACCGGAATAATGAATGAAAATTTGCTTCCATTCATTGGTTTGCTTTCGAGCCACATTGCGCCGCGGTGAGCATCTATTAATTGTTTGGCAATGGGTATTCCCAACCCCGTTCCACCTATTTCCCTGTTCAGGGAGCTCTCTATCTGCTGGAATTTATCGAAAACTTTGGGAATATCTTCTTCTTTTATACCTATGCCGCTGTCTTTAACGCTGATTTTAACGTAATTTCCTCTCAGAATTTTCTTGGAATTTCCTGCGGTAATTTCCGGAATAAGTTTTGCGGGAACTTTTTCGGCAGTAATTTCTTCCGCGCTGATTTCGATTTTCCCGCCTTCGGGCGTAAATTTTATAGCATTAGAAAGCAGATTCGACAAAACCTGCTCAATTTTGCTGATGTCGCAGTACATCTGCGGAAGTTTTGCTTTCATAGTTTTGGCAAGACGGATATTTTTCTTATTTGCGAGATTTTCGAAAGTCTTAAATGCAAAATCAATGGGTTCTGAAGGATTAACCGAATCAAATCTGAAATGCATTTTGCCTGCTTCGATTTTGGATAAATCAAGCAAATCATTTATAATCCCTGAAAGTCTTTCAACGTTTCTTTTTGCCATGCTCAGGAAATTATCCTGAGTTTCATTTATATTGCCGGTTTTCCCCGAAAGCATAATATCAAGCGAGTTCTTTATGGCGGTCAAAGGCGTTCTCAATTCGTGAGAAACTATGGATATAAACTCGGACTTTAATTTTTCGAGTTTTTCCAGCTTCAGATTGGTATTTTTTATTTCTTCATAAAGCAGAGCGCTTTCCAGAGGAAGTGAAACCTGTTTAACAACGGTCTGAAAACAGGTTGAATCCTCACCCGTAAAATCATTGTTTCTGAGAATTTCAACCGTTCCGAAAAACTGATCGCTCGTGCTGATTGGGGAGAAAAGACTGTCATATCTTAGAACATCGAGATCATATTTGAGTTTTTTGTTCTTAATATGCTTTTCTACTTTTAAGTTTTTTACGGAAAGCTCAAAAGGAAGTTTTTTTGTTTCAAAAAGACTCTTATAGCCTATGATTACGCGCATCTTGAGGGAGTGTTCAAGCTTTTCGGATATTGCCTGATTTGAGTTAATTATTAAAGTCGCATCTTCCGGTGCGTTAATGATTAGCCCCAGACAAAGACAGAAATTAAGGCTTTTTTCCAATCCCGTATTCATTATTTTGATAAGTTTAGACTTATCCAAAGTACCCGCAAGCTGAGAACTTGTGTTGTAAAGTACATTAAGCTGGTACAAGCTTCTGGCAAGTTCGCTGTTGTTGGTATAAAGAATATCCAAGAGCTTTTTAATTCTTAGATGAGCATTTACCGTTGCAATAAGAATGCCGTCACTGAAAGGCTTGATTATATAGCCGTCGGCTCCTGCCAGAAGTTCTTCCGTAGGCGAGTCTTTTGACGTTAAAAGAATGATTTGGACATCAGAAGCCTGTGTGTTTAATTTTAGCTTTTTGCAAATTACGGAAGTATTAATACCGGCGCAAGAGGTATCCAATATGGCAATATCCGGCAAAAACTCGTTTGTGACATCATAGGTCTCTTTTTCGGTACATGCCGTCCTGACTTCATAGCCCATTTCGTCAAGAAGCATGGCAAGCCTGTTATCTTCAAATTTTTGTTCACAGATTATAAGTATTTTTGACATTTTTCTATGCAGAATCTTTTATTATTCAGTTTAACATGGTAGCGATAACGAGTAGTTAAAAAACTTTATTTAGGTTCTTCAATGATTTTTATATAATAAAGTTGTATTTTTGTATTTTTCGGAAAATAAAGATAAAATAAAAATAGTTTTTTATTGTGGTGGAATATTAGATGAAGAAAGACAGTTTAAGCAAAGAAATAGACATCGTTTCTAACGAAAAAAATCATATTTGGACAACTTTTTTGATTTCCGCAAGTGGAACTCTTGCTCTTATCTTCAGTCTGAATAACATTATAAAAATTATATTTCTGATAATTGGTATAGTGACAAGTTCATTCTTGTTTTTAATTTACTTTAAAAAGAATGACCAACTTGATGTTTTACTTAATAAGCTTGAAAAGGAGCAATAATGAACTTTTATGACATAACATCCATAATAGCGGGTGTAACTATATTTGGTTTGGTAATTGTTGCAGCATACAGGATTGGACAACATTCCCGTAAATATTCTCATAAATAATGTCTGTGTGTATTCCTGCATTGCAGAAAAAGTGTCTCTTCATTAGTCATAATTACAGTTGCAAAGTAATCAATAAAACAGTCATGTCACTAAAAGCGAATTTATGTCACTGCGAGACTGTTTCTACAGTCGAAGCAGTCTGACCAACTGTTTACAGCTTTCATAATGTTTTATTTTAAAGTATTATTGCTGTTGAGTCGAAATAGAATTTAACCCTGCTACTACTAAATAGGGAGTCGAAGAATTAGCCAATCTTTTAGGTTATAATAGATTTTACACACAAGGATTTATTAATGGATATTACAGAGCGTGAAAAACGACTTAATGATAGAGAAAAAAGCCTTATTGAATTCGAATTAAGTTTAATTAATGATCGTGAAAACTTACAAAAAGCTCGAGAAAACTTACAAAAAGAATGTTTTGATAAATCTTTGTCATATACCTCAACAATTATAAGCATAGGTTATGTGAGTATATTTATTCTTTTAACAACTTTAAAAGATAAAATATCATTTAATATCGATGATTTAAGCGTGATAGCTTACTGTTTAATAATTTCTATAAGTGCTTTTATTACATGGGAAGTGGTGAACATGATTATAAGAGCTTTTGAAGCAGGGATATTTGCCCATGTTCAAAAAAGTTTTTGGCTTAAAGTGTATTTTGTCTTCTGGATATTAGTATTATTATTAACAACTATCACTGCTGGAATAGTTATATATAAACTATTACGAATATTATTTCAATACATGATTGGTTAATAATATTTTAATCTAAAGGAAAGGGAGATTAAATGAAAAACATAGCATTTAAAATAAAAGCGATCTTTCTAAAAATCAAAGACAGTTATTCTTATAAAAAATTATTAATTATTATTAGTTTGATTATGCTAATTTCGTATAATTTTTTTCTTTATCGTCAAATAAAAGAGTTAGATTATAAGATTGCAGTCTTAGATAATCAACAATCTAATCTAGAAACAGGTTTGTATGATTGTAGTCACAGGCTAGATAAAGTTGAAAGAATTATTGAAGTTACGGAGTCTTTGGCTCTATCTTTGCACTCAGAAACAGCCGAATTGCGTTCAAATACAGATAAGCAAAGTAGAAACGAATTTTTTAGACAAATGAAGCAGGATGAACAGGAACAAGACATTAAAGAACTAAAAAGAGCAGCGGAAAACATGGAAAGGGAGAATTTTTATAACAGAATTAGATATTAGTTGAAGGTGATTTAATACAGATAGGACTTTGAAATAAAATATCTATCCAACCTTCGACCGAGTAGTGGAGATCAGTAAGGATAATTTTGGGTTATACTCGGCGGGCTAAAGCCGCGCCGTTGCATAAAGGCTTTAATAAAGAGTGCAGGGATTCGAGAAAATCATTATTTGTAAATTCAGAATTACAGACCTTGAGATGTTTCGTTGTACTCAACATGACGAATCAATAATAGGTTAGTATAGCAATTTTTACCTTCATTCGGTTTTATATTGAATGTACAAATAATTTTAAAAAACATGCAAAAGGTTTCTCTTTATCAGTATAAAAATACGGCTTTTATCACTAAGCCGAAAAAGGCTGTTTCTTTCGGCAATTTTGACGAAACGGATAAAAAGCTGATTGATGAGGTCCTGAAATGGGGACTCATCAAATACGGACAGGGAACTTTTTACGGCGGGAGCAGACCGATTGTTTTCAGCGTCACGGAATACAATATTTATGAACTTTTGAGCTCTGTCAAAAAACTATCAAATGCTGTATCAGTTCAAAATGCGGCAAGTATATCTTCCACAGTCACAAATATTATGGAATTTCACAAATCAAACCGGTCAATTGACACGGATATAATAGTCAGAAACTGTTCTGAAGTTATGAAAAAGTGTGAAAATGCGTTAAGAAAAACGCATTTGTAAAAAAACTTCTTAATAAAAGTTAATATTGTATATATTACACTTAACTTTTTTTGAGCAATAGTCTATACTTAAAAATGAAGAGAAGAATAGATCATGATGGCAACAATTTTTTCAATTAAATTAAATCAGGCAAAACAGAACCAGCAGCAGAACGCTAAGAGGTACTGCGGATAGTCCTGTTCAGATTTAATTTTAAAGAAATTTACCCGCAGACCATAAAAGGATAAGCGGGTTCTTTTTTTTAGTGTATTTTCAGTCGAAGAAAATTTATTACAAAAACGGAAAAAACGAAAGGAGAGTGAAAAATGAAACAGCTAAAAAAAATCGAATAAAAAACAGTCTTTTTTGAAAAAAAGACTGCAAAAAATCATCTTTATCAAAATTTACATCAGAATTCATGTTTTTTCAATAGTTTTTTTAAAAAAGAGTACTTTTGTTGCAGTTTTTTAAGAAATTTCTTTCAGAATCAAAAAAAATTTGTTTATGAAACTGCTATTTCGGAAAAACACAAATTAATTTTTCAAAAGGAGAAGCAAAAAATGGTTGCGTATATAACTAAATTTATTAAGAAGCTACGAATGCCGGCTTTTCGGGGCATTTCAGAATGCAGAAAAAAAACAAAACTGATTTTAGCCGCTTTAACCTCATCTTTATTATCGGCTGTTCCTGCTTTTGCGCAAGCTGCGCCGGCTGCCGCGATAGACAAGGGAGATACCGCGTGGGTACTGATTTCAACAGCATTGGTCATGATTATGACGCCCGGGCTGGCTTTATTTTACGGTGGAATGGTGCGCCGTAAAAATGTTCTCGGAACAATAATGCAAAGTTTTATTGCCATCGGCTTAATTTCGATACTTTGGATATTATACGGATACAGTCTGGCATTCGGTCCTGATATAGGACATTTTATAGGAAGTTTAAAATGGGCGGGACTGAACGGAGTGGGCTTGGAACCCAACACGGATTATGCCGCCACGATTCCGCATCAAGCGTTTATGATTTTTCAAATGATGTTTGCGATAATTACACCTGCTCTTATTACGGGCGCATTTGCCGAAAGGTTTAAATTCAAAACTTATTTGGTTTTTCTCACATTATGGTTTACCCTTGTTTACAGTCCTATTGCTCATTGGGTATGGGGCGTCGGAGGCTGGATTAGAAATATGGGCGCTCTTGACTTTGCAGGAGGTCTTGTAGTTCATATCAGTTCCGGTGTTGCCGCACTAGCAGCAGCTATTGTTGTCGGCAAAAGAAAAAATTATTCAAAAGAGCCCATGCCGCCGCATAACCTTGTAATGACTCTGTTAGGAGCCGCATTATTATGGTTCGGCTGGTTCGGATTTAACGGAGGAAGCGCCGTTGCATCAGGGGCGCTGGCAACTTCGGCTTTTGTCGTTACCCATATTGCTACAGCCGGAGCAGCAATGTCCTGGATGATTGCGGAATGGTTGCACAGAAATAAGCCGACTGCTCTCGGTGCCGCATCAGGTGCGGTTGCAGGTCTGGTTGCAATAACGCCCGCTTCAGGTTTTGTAAGTCCGATGCCCGCTTTAATAATCGGTCTTGTTGCAGGCGTGGTTTGCTATATTGCTGTTAACTTAAAGACCAAACTCGGATACGACGATTCATTGGATGCAGTAGGTGTTCACGGAATCGGCGGCACTTGGGGGGCAATAGCAACAGGACTTTTTGCTACGGTTGCCGTTAATCCGGCAGGCAGAAACGGCTTATTTTACGGCGACAGTTCATTATTGGTTACTCAGCTGATTAGTATTGCAGCATCGTGGGCTTATGCTTTTATCGTAACTTTCGTTCTGCTAAAAATACTTGACGCAACGATGGGGTTGAGAATCAGCGACGAAGAAGAAACGGACGGACTTGATTTATCTCAGCATGGTGAAAGAGGCTATACATTCTAGTAACAGTTTCGATGTCATTCTCAGCGAAGGCAAAGCCGCAGCGTGAGAATCTGACCTTACCGAGCACTGAGGCTGACGATAAAAAGTAATAAATACCAAACTAAAGGAGATGCCATGAAAAAAATTGAAGCTATAATAAAGCCGTCAAAATTGGATGATGTGAAAGTTGCCCTGAACGAAATCGGAATACAGGGCATGACGGTAACCGAAGTCAAAGGATTCGGCAGACAGAAAGGTTTCACGGAATTTTACCGAGGCGCCGAATATGACATTGCTTTTATTCCCAAAACAAAAATTGAAATTGTTGTTAAAGATGAAAGCCTGAATAAAGTCATAACAGCGATAATCAATACGGCAAAAACCGATAAAATGGGCGACGGAAAGATTTTTGTATATTCCCTTGACGAAGTTATCCGCATTCGTACGGGTGAAAAAGGCGACGCAGCCATTTAGACTCTCTTTAAAAAGACCTTCTTTTTCGCCGGAGGAGGTCTTTTTTTTATTTACAAAATAACCCTTTGACGGTTTAAATTTACCCTAAAAAATGTTATTATAATAATATAAATCATTAAAATTAAAACCTTAACAAAAGGAGGAATTATGCCTTCGGTTCCGGATTTTTTAGTCAGGCGTATTTACAAAAAAGGGAGCTTAAGAGAAACGGAAGTCGGAATCTCGTTTGATTTGAAAAATATCCTTGCCACGGGAGCGATTGCAGGCATTAATTTTATAAAAGTCAATGATGAGGTTTACGAAACCACCTCAATACATATAGTTACGGAAAACATTTCGACTTCAGCAGGACAAATCAACGAAAAAAATCCCCTTTTGGTCAAGCTGAATCAGGAAATAACGTGTTTTCTCGAAAATGCCAAAGGGCTAAAAACCGGCTTAAATAAAATCATAGTTGAGCTTATCAGCCTTGACATAGGCTGTGTTCAGGTCAGCTTGACGGAAGTGATTTAATTATTTCTTTTGAGTTGAAAGAAGAAGGCTCAAAAAGAGTTTTGTAATTTTGCACCAGCCATTGTTTACCGCCTTTATCATAGAGCATCCTTTTTTCCTTATCGGAAAGGATAGAATAAATAACAGTGACTTTTTTGAAAATTTCTTCACAAATTTTGGATTCATCAATAGGCCAGTCATTCTTGCTGTCAGGATGCCATTTAAATACAATCTTTTCATAAGCTTTTTTTATTTCCCGTTCGGTTGCCTTTGGTGAAACCTCAAAAGCGGCATAAAGCGATTTTCTCATTAAACTCAAAAATCTTTCGGCGTCTTTTTTTAAGTCAATATTTTTTGTATCTACCGAAAAATGGGGAGGGTGATACATCTTTTTTATTTCATTCGGCATTTCTCTGCCGGCATATTTATATTTGTAATAAATATCCCCGTATTTTTCCAACATAAGAATTAAACTTTGGGCTAATTCAAAAGTTTCATGGAACATGGGCTCTTTTTCGACACTAATATAATTCTTTAAAACATCAAACAGCGGTTTTGATTCTTTTGCGTCAATATACCTGTATATTCCCATCATAACAATATTTCTGGTTAATCCGTTTTTATCTTTCAGCAAAAGTTCCGCACAAGCAGCGACTTTGTCATCAGAGTAGGCACGTTTTGTAAGCAGTTTTTGAATAATGCTTGCCGCTTCCTGTCTGATATGCTCATTATCATCTTTTGCCGCATTTTCTACTGTATTCAGAACTTCAGGAATGGCATTTTTATATTGAATACAATGTCCTGTCATATATAGAGCACTTCCTCTATATTCTGAATTTTGATTATTAACAACCTCAGCTAATATTTCAAGCACATCTTTTCTGACATCGGCATATTTTCTAAGTTCACATAAGCATTCAGACTGGAATATTTTATTTTCAACTGTCGGATTATTGGTCTTAATAAGTTTTTTAATAATTTCTACAAATGTCTTCCGCGCTTCTTTATCAGATGCATAAAATTTAACAGCCTTTAGGCTTTTAATGCCAAGATTTTTGTTATTACTGAGAACTGCTTCTTCCATTGATTTAAGGGCACAATCCATAACGTTAACAGCAGTCCTGATTTTGCGAGGTTCAGGTTTTACAACCGCTAAACCGGATGAAAACGCAATTCCATTATTTTTTTGATTATTGATATTTGGCTTAAAGAAATTAATTTTCATATTTTCCCTCCACAGACTTTAAAACCAAATAAAAAAAAAAGTTGCCAAATTTATTAAATTTTTCAGAGATGCATTTTTCTGTCTTAAAAAAGATACAGGTGTAATTTTCAAGAATATTATTTTGGCTGCTAAAGCCCCCCTTCCCCATATTGCCAAACAGGCATTATAATAGTTGTTAGTATCCGAAAATATGGCAACGGATGAAGAAAAGAGGATTTTTCAAAGACGGTTTTCCCGAATTGCTTGCGGAAAAGGTTTCTTCAATTGATGAAGCCGTTAAGTCTTATAAAAAATACCTAAATCGAGAAAAAATCGATGAGATTATCCTTTACAACCTGATTAACAGGCGTGAAACTCTTATAGACTTAATCGAAGCAATAGACTCGGATGATAAAAATCTCATTACTCTTAAGGGTTTTCAGGGTACAGGTAAGACAGGTCTTTTAAAAGCGGTAAAAAACGGTTTTGAAGAAAATGTGCTGTTTTTTTACTATCAATGCAGTATAATCACAAACCTGGACGATATTATTCTCTCTTTGTATTCTTTTATGGTTAATTCTTTCGTAAAAGGGGAACTAAGCCCGAGATTTGCGAAAGTATCGCGCGATAAGCCCATCGACGAAAAGCTGATTACAATTTTAAACAATACTAAAACCCCGATTTTGATTGTAATAGACAATTTCGAGAACATAGTCGAAGAAGATCTTACTATTGTTGATAACGAAATTTTTAAATTTTTCAGTTTTCTGCTGTCGCTGGACAACATAAAGCTTGTTCTCTCGGGTCGAAAACTTCCGGTGAGGCTGACTTTTTCCGATAGTACCCGTATACATAACGTAAAGATACTGGGACTTGAAGAAGAACCATCCGTTTATATTTTAAAAAACGGGGGAATAAAGGGTTCTGATCAGCTTTTATTTCAGATATTCCAAGCATCAAGGGGGTATCCGGAAAGTTTGAAACTTTTTGTAACTGCCGTTAAGGTTTTGAATACATCGGCATTTGATTTATTAAAAGACTTTTCGGGCTTTAAAGAACCTTTTGAAGAATATCTTGCTAAAAAAATCTATGCATACATGCCAA
>CAZXPD010000028.1:0-31223 GCA_964643065.1 uncultured Gammaproteobacteria bacterium
GAAATTATTAATAGTGATACAGAGCACCGCGTCAGACTTTCGTTCTCCTCGTGACGACAGCTCGCTGTCAATTAATACTTGCCTTTCGGGACTCGTAAGGGGGCGACAGCCCCCTTATATTCCTATGGGCGGGCGGGTGGGAAATTTAAACTGTGGCCAAACGGCTACAATTAGGGGACCTTTGGACGCCAAAAATTCTGCTATAATAACAATATCAGCAGTATCAACTGCAATAAAATATATAAAAGGTTACAAAAATTATGATAAGAGACCAATTTCCTTATAAACACAGCCTCAAGAGACGATTTGAATATAACAGCATTTACAAAATAGGTTGCAAAAAGGCTGCAAATAGGTAGCAAATGGGATGCAAAATTCAATGTTTTTTCTAACATTTTTTCACTAAATTCAGATTTTTATACACCTTCTTAAACCCGTCAAAAGTTTATTTTTAAAATGACTTTAACTAAATTATAATAGTTTGTAATTATGAAAACCGATATTAAATTAATAGCTCTTGATGTTGACGGAACGATTATGGATAGCCGTTTTCAAATATCGCAGAAGGTTATCTCAACCGTCAAAAAAGCTGTCAACGCAGGTGTTAAAGTTGTGATTTCAAGCGGAAGAATGTACAAAGCCGCAGTTCCTAATGCATTGCAGGTAGGCATTAATACCCCTCTTATTGTGTATCATGGAAGTCTAATAAAAGAATTTTACAATTCGGACAGGGTTTTGCTGGATATCCCTATTAGCGGCAGCATAACAAAAGAGCTTTTGAAAGATTTGAGAAAATTTTCGGTTCAAATAAATCTATTTAATAATGATGAGCTTTATGTTGAAGCTGAAAGCCCAATTTTACGGGAATATGTCAGCAAAAGGAATATAAATTACAATAAAGTCAATTTTCTTGAAGAGATAGAAAACCTAAATCCCAATAAAATAAATGCCATTGACTATGACGCAAACAAAGTTCTTTTTATCAGGAAAACCTTATCCGAAAAATACGGAAATGTTCTGAATGTAACGGCTTCATCCCCTCAATTTTGTGAAATAGTCGATAAAAAAGCATCTAAAGGCAACGCTGTAAATTTTCTTGCTAATTTATGGGGGATTAAGAAAAGCGAAATTTTGGCAATCGGCGATATGGACAATGACATTGAACTATTTGAAGCGGCAGGAATTTCGGTTGCTATGGGTAATGCCGTTGAAACCCTGAAAAAAGCCTCTGATTACATAACAGAAACGGTTGATAATGACGGAGCCGCTCTTGCCATTGAAAAATTCGTTTTCGGGAGTGCTTAACTATGGAAAATTTCAGAGTAGGACACGGTTTTGATATTCACAAGCTGACAGAGGGCAGAAAACTTATCCTTGGCGGAGTTGAGATTCCTTATGAAAAAGGACTTCTGGGACATTCTGACGCCGATGTCCTTACGCATGCCATTATGGATGCTTTGCTGGGAGCTCTTGCATTAGGGGATATCGGGAAATACTTCCCGCCCGATGATAAAAAATATAAAGACGCTTGCAGCCTGGAGCTTTTAAAAGAGATATTAAAACTTATCCAAAAATCGGGTAGCTCAATCGTCAACATCGATGCGACCGTTTTAGCTGAAAAGCCCAAACTTCTGTCTTTTATAGATGAAATAAGGACCAAACTTTCAGAAACAACAGGTATTGATAAAAATAATATATCCGTAAAAGCAACCACAAACGAAGGTCTTGATGCAGTCGGCGAAGGCAGAGCCATTTCCTGCCACTGCGTTGTGCTTTTAAAACAAATTTAAACCTATCTCAACAAATCATCGGTCAGTCCGCCATCAGAGCTGGTAGTGTAGTATTGATATGAAGACGGGATTTTGCTCTTTATAAAAGTTATGACATTTTCAATATCAGACTGAACGCCTTTGATATCAGGATAATTTATCCTCATATGACCGGGAGAACTTGTCGGCATGGACTTGTCTCTTGCTGAATACACCTGTTCAACTTTACGGTCCAAATCGACAGGGTCACTCAGGTAAAGATTTTTAGCGTAATCAAGCTCCGGATCTTTTATTCCTTTGCTGTTTTCTATCCAAAACTTAACAGCCGCTCTGTATGCGTCCTGCTCTTCCGTAATTGAGGTAAACGGATCATTGTCCCGTGAATGAACGCTTTCATGAACTATATATGCGGCAACAACTTCGGGCGCAGCCCATATGTATTTGTCTGTAATAACAGTTGTATTTGTGCCGTATTCATATTGAGCAATATTGGGATGTCCGCTTAAACTTCCGGTAGTACTGAATGTAAATTTAATCCCGTATAAATAATCCGTCAAATCAGGAGGGGCTTTTTGCATAACAATGTTTAATGCTTTCACAAGGTTTTCTTCTGCCTGTTTTTTCCTTTTCTCTCTTGCATAGAAAGGCATAATTTGTTCCAGCATCAAATTTTCGGTTTCTTTCTGCTGTCTTTGCGCCTGGTCATACTTGGGGTCAATTTCAACTGCCATTTTGAAATACTTCAGCGCTTCTTCATTATTCCCTGATTTTTTATAGTTTTCGCCCAGCAGCGTCAGGACTTCCACATCTTTGGGCGTTATTTCGATAATTTTTTTATAAGCCTTAATTGCATTTTCATAATCTCCGGTTTTAGAATAAACTTTTCCGAGATTATAATAAACATCAATATCATGAGGAAACTCAACCAAAGATTCCTTGTAAAGCTCTTTAGCTTTTTCGAAAGATTTTTTTATAGCCATTTTATCAGCCTGTTGTTTAAGCTTTTCGGCTTTTTTCTGGGCAAGCAAATCATCGGATGGGCTAAATTCATCTTTAGGCTGAATAAGAAGGTATTTATTTGAAGAAAAATTTAGCAGCGAAACTGACGACAAACTGGGTTTGTCAATGAAACTTTTTTTAATTTCAGGTATTTCATTCATAGAAGATTAACTTCCCAACTATTTAAAAATGAAATTGCCTTGCTAATATTACTAAAACAATTTGTATGGAAAATTTGCTATTACTTTTTTATTTCAGTCTTATATATGAACCCATAATGTGCTGACTGACTGACGTCCAGATACTCTCTATCTTTATATTAAAAATAATTTATTATTACAATGCTTAACTTAAAGTATTTTCATCCAAATAAAATAATTTTATTTGGATACTTAGAAAATTAAGAAATTCTGCTTCCGGGTTTAACTGCCGGTATTCCTCTAATACACAAGGGACAGTTTCCGACAGAATACAATTCGACCGACATTTGAGCAAGAGAAATAATTTCCAGCCCCGAATTTCCTTCAGACCTGTCTATTATGCAGGCATAGCCGACAACCTTTCCTCCGCAATCTTCAATTACGGCGGCTGCTTCTTTTGCTGACTTGGCAGTGGTAATTACATCTTCAACAATCAGAACTCTTTCCCCTTTTGAAATTTTAAATCCTCTTCTGAGTTGAAGCATGCCGTCTTTTCGCTCGACAAAAAAGTTTTTTTTGTTCAATGCTCTGGCTACCTCGTACGCTATAATCACCCCTCCCAATGCCGGTCCTATAACAACATCAACCGGAAAATCAATTTTGGCAGCCAACGCTTTGCCTGTTTCTTCTGCAAGGTTCGGGTACTGAAGCAGTTTAGCGCACTGAAAATACTTGTTCGTATGCAAACCGGAACTTAACTCAAAATGCCCCTCAAGAACCGCTTCTGTACTTGTCAGAGCCTTTTTGACATCAAACACGTCCATTGTTTTCATTTCTCAACCCCCTTATATAGTCATTCAAACACTTATATTTATTTTTTAATAAAAACTCCTGCAGCTCAATTGCAATATTTTCACTTATTTTCGGGTTTGTATAATTAGCCAGACCTATCTGAACAATGCTTGAACCTACCGCAAAAAATTCAAAAACGTCTTGCAAACTTGAAATTCCGCCCATGCCTATTATTGGGATTTTAACGGCACTGCGGATTTCATGAATAAATTCCAAAGCAACAGGTTTGATAACCGGACCGGATAGCCCCCCTCTGATAATTGAATAATGTTTTTTGTCTTCGCTTAGAGAAACAAAAGCGCTTCGAACGGTATTTATTGCTGATACTGCATCCGCACCGGCATTTTGGCAGGCTAATGCAATTTCTTTCGGTTCTGATACATTCGGACTTAGCTTTACGATTAATGTTCCGTTAAAAACGTTTCGAACATCAGAAACAAGTTTATACAAAACATCTTTGTCTTTGCCGAATTCATGGCACCCTGTTTTTACGTTTGGACAGGAAACATTAAGCTCAACGGCTTTAATACCGTTAATTGAGCAAATGCGAGCAATCTCTGTATATTCTTCCAATGAAAAGCCGGCGATATTTGCTATAAAAGTAATCTTTTTTTGCCTCAAAACAGGTAGTTTTTGTTCAATAAACGCGTTAATTCCGATATTTTCAAGTCCGATGGTATTTATCAAGCCGTTATTTATTTCTTTTATTCTCGGCTGAGGATTTCCTTCTCGCGGATGCAGAGTCAGACCTTTTGTTACTATTGCGCCGATATTTTGCAGATTTACAAAGTCCTCATATTCATCCGCATATCCGAAAGTCCCCGATGCACAAATTATAGGAGTTTTAAGCTGTAATTCTCCAATTTTTACGGATATATCGGGTTTATTTGCGGTTAATTCCATATAATGCTCTCCCCGTCAAAAACAGGTCCGTCTTTGCAGATTCTTTTGTTCACAATCAAGCCGTTTTCTTTGACCTTTATACTGCATCCCATACATACGCCCACGCCGCAGGCAAATTCTCTTTCCAATGCGATTTGTGTTTTGATATTATGTTTTATTGCGGTTTCTACTATGCTCTTAAGAACGATATTAGGACCGCAGGCATAAATTATTCTGGGGTTTTCGCTGTTAATTATTTCTTCAAGGTAATCATTAATTATGCCTTTCTTCCCTGACGAACCGTCCTCAGTAATTGTATAAACTCTGTCCGCATAGATTTTGCCGATTTTTACATCACTTCGATACCCTTGCACGAGAGAATGCGGATTGTTTTTTTCTTTCAAAACCTTCGACAAAAAAACAAGAGGCGCTGTTCCGACACCGCCTCCGATAAGTAATGCTTTTTCTCCGGTAATGGAAAATCCTTCGCCGAGAGGTCCCATAATATCTATTTCGTTGCCTATGCTCAATGAAGCTATGAATTTAGTTCCTTTTCCTTTGATTTTATAGATTATTTCAATTTTGTTATCATTGCAGGAAGCTATACTGAAAGGTCTTCTCAGCATAAGGTCTTTGCACAGTAGGCTGATAAACTGACCCGGGACAGCCTTTTTAGATATTTCGGGGCACTCGATTGTTATTTTCCAAATTTCTTCGTTTAAAGGCTTGTTTTCAACAACTCTACAGCTGCTTATCACAGACTTAGCGGTTGGTTTTTCGGCTGTTAAAATTTTCTTCATTGATTAACTCAATTTATCTGTAATTCGTAAACTGAAGCGCCGTATCGTACTGTTCCTCTTTTTCCCTGAGCATTCTAATTATGATTTGCAGGTCGTCTTTATCTTTGCCGGATACTCTTACCTGATCGCCCTGAATGGCAGCCTGAACTTTTATCTTAGTGGCTTTGATATCGGCGACTATTTTTCGTGCCAAATCCTGATTTATGCCTTTTTTCAAAAGAAATTCCTGTCTGACATTACCTCCGAGAGCATGTTCGAGTTTTTGCGCATCAAACAGCCGCATACTGAGGTTTCTTTTGCTCATTTTGGCGTATAAAATATCAAGAATGTTTTTTAATCTAAAATCGTCAGTTGTAGTGATAATTATGCTTTTATCTGAATTTTGTTCAATTTTGCTCCCGCTGTCTTTTAAATCAAAACGGGCATTTATTTCTCTTCTGGTCTGGTCAAGCGCATTAACCAGTTCCTGCATATCAAAGTCGGATACTACATCAAAACTCAAGTCTTTTGCCATTTGAAACCGCTCCTGATTAACTATAATAATTATAAATCAAATTTTTGAAGTTTTAATGTATCAATTTTGTAATAAATTCAAATATATTCTAGGTCATCTTATTTATTATTTACAGCTTGGCGCATTATTACAAAAGCTAAAATTATACCCTCAAATTAACACTAGCCTGCCTTACGGCATTTAAGAATTCAGGCGAGAGGCTGTTGTTTTCCATAATATTTGCGGCTCTTTTTGCGGCAGAACGCATGCCCATACCTCTTAAATCGGTCGGATAAAGTCCCAAAAGCTTTGACAGCTCTATTAAACCTCTATGGGCTTTGAGCAAACCGAAGTTACTTTCAATCCCTTCTTTTGCAAGTATTTCATAACCGGGACTTCCTGCAAATCCGCTTACTGCAGCGTTCAGGTGTGTATTGTTCAAAAGCACAAGCACGCCTCTCATCGGAAAAATCTTTGCAATCCCTCCCCTTGCAGTATTTTCACCGAGATAAAAAGAATCCTGATTCGCCATTGAATATAAACGGCTTTGGGAAGTGCTTTCAAATATTTTTCTGGGTTTAAATTGATAAAGTATATCCTGCGCCATACTTTCCATTCTTAAAATCGGTGAAGAACCGTTGAGGTTGATTGTTCCCGTTTGAACACAGAGTTCTTCAAACAGCCTTCCAGGCTTGAAAACTTTTGCCGCAACCATTCCTTTAAAACAGCCTTTATTTTTAGTGGGGCTGGTATTTTCACACTTACCTATTTTCATTTTGCCTCATTATCAGATGATATTTAAATTTTAATAGTTTTTAACATAAACCGCTTACGGTTTCAATTGCTTAATAAGCAAAAACGATATGTCTAAACTATTATTCTGCTTTGCTGGACTGTTTAATAGCTTCTTGTATATAAGATGTTAGATCTTTGGCGGCATTATTTTTAAGTTCAGTTTCCATTTGTTCTCCAAGATTTTCCATGGAATTCCCGTTTAAATTCTTTCCGGGCAACAAATGTAATAAATTTTGCCTTATGTTACCAATAGCCGAACTCATATCTATATAAAAATCTTTGGGTATGGGCAAGTCAGTATATGGATGATAAAGGCGCTTGAATTCACCTTTTCTGTAGGCTTGTTCAGTTAATTCTCTTAAAAGTTTCTCTTCTTTGTTGTCAAGCAAAATAAAAGTTAAAAAATCTTCTTTAGCGCTTTCAATTAAAGCTCCTATCCGTTCACGAAAGAGGTCTCTTCCGCTTTTTCTGACTTGACCCTTAATAAAATCAAGATTTCTATTTGCTGCGGGTATTTGAGTTTTGCTTATCAAAACTTTTGCATAAGAGTTAAAATTAACATTTCTATTTTGATATTTGTTATCTGACAAAAAATTTACTTTTTTAACTTGCATATCGTCCTCCCAAATCTATAAAATGTTTATGAATATTGAATATAGTTTATAATATAAATAAAATGTTTTTTCAATACAAATAAAAAGAGCCTTTTGAATTGGGCTCTTTTATTTATATTCCAATGTTCGATTAATTTTTATACTGAAAACAAGTCAAATATTCTTTTTTGGACTTCGTCTTCATCAAGCTCGTTTGTGAACTTGTTAATATTAATGGAATTTTGATAATGTTTCGCTGCTTCCGTTTTCTCGTTCTTAACCTCATAAACTCTGCCGACGTTGAAATGTGCCAGAGCATAGTTCGGATTAATATTTATTGCTTCGCGGAACATCTTTAGTGCATCATCAGGCTTACCCGCTCCGTCAATATAAACCACTCCAAGGTTATTATAAGCGGAAGCGTAATCCGGTTTTAGGGAAATCGCCTTTTGATAAGCAATTATTGCTTCATCAATTAAATCCTTTTCCCACAAAGCCAGACCAAGGTTTGAATAAACTTTTGCAATCGTAGGATCAAGTTTGATTGCTTCACAATAGCTGTCTATCGCATTTGACAGGTCACCGTTATCATAATAGGCTTCACCCAGTGCAACAAAAGCGTCAACATTAAGAGGATCAAGGATTGATGCCGTCTGATAAGACACAATCGCTGCCTGTGAATTCTCTTTTATCTGATGATATAAAGCGCCTAATGCCTGAGAAACAATAGAAGTCCATTCGTTATCGGGATTTAGTTTAATGGCCTTATGATATTCGGATATTGCTCCGTCAAAATCTTCCAGTCCCACTAATGCATATGCAAGGCTGTTATGATAAAAAGCATTGTCTTTTTCAAGAGAAATAGCTTTTTTAAAAGCATTGACCGCATTCAGGGAATCATCCATTTTCATGTAAAGATGTCCGAGTTCATAAAAAATTCTCGGATTTTGCGGCTGAAGGTCAGCCATATTGTTATAGCAGAAAATTATGTCCTTAACGTCATCCTGACAGTAAGTCTGAAGAATATTTGCCAGCTTAGCCCACAACATAATGTTGTCTGGAGATGATTTAATGGCGTTCCTGTAATACTGAACCGCTTGAGTATAATCTCCGGTTTCAACCGAAACGTCGCCTATCTCAGAATAAAACATATCTGCCTTTCCCGTTTTTTCCGCCGCATTTTCATAAACTTTTACGGCGCTTGTGTAATTTTTAAACTTTTTGCACAGAGCCCCTTTCATTCGGTAACTAAGGGTAAATACATCTTCCTCGAAGCTCTTGTATATCATTTTCAGGGCATTAAAATCCCATAAGATCATTACAATTCCGCTGAAAAAATAATAAATACCTTCTATCACGCCAATTAAGCTTAACGATGAACTACGCATTCTTTCAAAAATACTAGAGGCAAGCGCAAGTCTCGGTTTTGCCGAAAATAAAGGATTTAGCCTGATTGACGTTTTGAATTCCTGCTCAGATTGTTTAAGATTTCCTGAAGTTCTCAAAAAATATCCCAAATACAATCTTGCCGTCGCGCATTTAGGAGCAAGCAAAACCGCTCTTTCGCATCTCTCAAGCGCATTATCAATGTCTATTTTGCCTTTATCCCATAGCAGACTTGCTAATTTATAGTGAGCTTCCGGAATTGACGGATCTCTTCTAATAGCCTCCAGATAATACTGAACGGCATTTTCAAGGTCTTTTTCCGTTGATTTTATTAAGTAATTCTCGTGCGACTGTTTTGCAAGCTTTAGAATCTCTTTAGTATCGCCCTGCGAAAACGACGTTTCAAAGTTATTTAAACTTTCGTTGACCATATACTTTCCCCTGACACAAAAATTGACAAATATTCTCTCTGTTTAAATATCGGTCTGACTTTTCCAAACTTTAAGGAAATTACGCCACAATCATTTTTTTGGTTGAGATTTTTCTGATTTTTAAAATATTTTTGAAACCGCAGTATAAGAAATTGTTTTTCTATCAATAAATCTCTTGCGCTGAAAAACCCGATTTCCGGAAATCGGGTTTTTATCTATATATATATTATGGTTGATTGTTGTTTACTCAGGTTTATTTCATCAGCTCTTTTTCTCGAAGTTGATTACAAATGAAATGTTTCTGTGCCTATTTATCAGCTTATCAATTTATTCCTCACTAAATTAATAAAAACAAAAAATATATAAAAGTTGCTTATTTTTTATATATTTAATATATATTTGTAACAATTCTAAATATTTGAATCCGATTTACATACAGATACAATGGTTTAGCCTTAGTTTTTATAATATGATTTAATCAGTTACTCATTCAAAAGTTGATAATGTTTATTGATAAAGCAAAAATTAAAGTTATTTCCGGTTCAGGCGGCAACGGCGTTGTGGCATGGAGAAAAGAAAAATTTGTTGCAAAAGGCGGTCCGTCAGGTGGTGACGGAGGCAAGGGCGGAAGTGTCTATATTATAGCCGATAATTCCTTGTCAACTCTTTTGGACTTCAGCTATAAATCAAGATTTGTAGCCGAAACCGGCAGCAACGGCAGAAATAAAAACATGCACGGTAAAGACGGGAACGACATTTATATAAAAGTCCCTTGCGGAACGGTTATCAGAGATGCTAACAGCAAAAAAGTAATAGGCGACCTCGTTGAAGAAGGCCAAAAAATACTTGCCGCGCACGGGGGCAGAGGAGGCAGAGGTAATGCCCGATTTGTCAGTTCCATAAAAAAAGCGCCTCAATTTTGCGAGCCTGGTGAGCCCGGCATTGAAAGAGATTTAGAACTGGAATTGAAAATGATTGCCGATGTCGGGATTATCGGCTTTCCTAATGCCGGCAAATCAACCTTAATAAGCGTAATAAGCGCTGTGAAACCTAAAATAGCAGATTATCCTTTTACTACTTTGACGCCTAATCTTGGCGTAGTTAAAAACTTTGACGGTTCGGCTTTTGTCGTGGCAGATATCCCCGGGCTTATTGAGGGCGCAAGTACAGGACTCGGTCTCGGGCATGAATTTCTCAGGCATGTGGAGAGAACAAGGCTTCTAATACATTTAACAGACATAAATGAAGAAAATCCCGAGAAAAATTTTGAAATTATCAATAAAGAACTCAAAAACTATGACGAACACCTTGCAAATACACCTCAGATTATTGTTCTAAGCAAAGCTGACGCAGCAGATGAAGAAAGAATAAATGAAATAAAAGTGCTTTTTGAAAAAAAATACGGCGAAGTTTTTGTCATATCGGCGGTAACCGGTCGGGGAATAAAAGAACTGCTTCAAAAAACTACTCAAAAACTGGGAGAATTGCCTAATAAAGAATTTGAAATTGAAGTAGAAGAAGATATTGACGCATACGACCACGATGACAGCGATTTTGCGGTTTATAAAGTAAAAAAAGAATTCTTCGTTGAAGGCGGAAAAGTTGAAAGGCTTGTTTCAACGACTAATTTGAGAAACAATGAAGCTGTTTACAGACTCCATAATATTTTAAAAGCAATGGGCGTTATTAAAGCGTTGCTGGAGGCAGGTATTAAGAATGGGGATGTTGTTAAAATAAGAAATTATGAATTCGAATATTATGCAGATGAGAAAGAAGTAAAACCTGAAAAATCAAGACAAGAGGAGGCAGAAATCGATGAAAGACAAGCAATTTTTGATGATACCGGGCCCGACACCCGTCCCTGAAACTGTTCTGTTGGCTATGGCAAGACAGCCAATAGGTCACAGAAGCAAAGAGTTCTCAACAGCTTTAAGAGAAGTTTTTGAAAATTTAAAATGGGTTTTCGGCACTAAACAGGAAGTTTTTATTTTTTCTGCCAGCGGCACAGGCGCAATGGAAGCGGCAATATATAATTTGGTTAACTCAGGAGATAAAGTACTCTCGCTTGCCATGGGGGTTTTTGGGGAAAGATGGGCAAAAATTGCAGAAATGCGCGGAGCACTCGTAGAAAGAATAACCGTACCGGCAGGCAATGCGATAAATCCCAATGTATTAAGGGAAAAACTGGCTCAAGACAAAAACAAAGAAATAAAATTCGTAACATTAACACATAACGAAACCTCAACCGGAGTAACAAACCCGCTAAAAGAACTTATAGAAATAATAAAAGAACATGGAGCGCTGTCTATCGTCGATGCTATAACCAGCGTTGGAGCAATGCCTCTTAAAACAGACGAATGGGGAGTTGATGTAGTAGTATCAGGCAGTCAGAAAGGGTTTATGATTCCTCCGGGACTTGCTTTCCTCACCTGCAGTGAAAAGGCTTGGAAAGTTCACGAAAACTGCAAAAATCCGAGCTTTTATTTTAACCTTGCCGCTCATAAAAAGAACTCCCTTCAGGATACAACCCCTTACACAGCAGCGGTAAATCTGATTTTGGGACTGCAGGAAAGTCTTAAAATGATGAAAGAAGAAGGGCTCGAAAGTATTTACTCAAGACACGCCAAAATCTCAGGAGGTCTCAGAGCCGCAGTTAAGGCTATGGGTTTAAAACCCCTTGTTGAAGATGATGCCATCGCCAGTAAAGCCATAACGTCAATCTTAGCGCCGGAAAATGTAACCGTCGCGGACATCAGAAAAGGGCTGAAAGACGATTTTGACATTGTTGTTGCCGACGGGCAGGGAGAGCTTAAAGGAAAAATATTCAGAATAGGCAATCTGGGCTTTGTCAGCGAAAGAGATATGATTGGAACAGTAGGAGCGCTTGAACTGACTTTGAAAAAGCTGGGATACAAAAATGAAGTCGGCAAAGGCGTTGAAGCGCTGTTAAAGAGCTTTCTCAATAAATAAAACCATACAGAAAAGGTTAGCGGTTTTATATAGTAAACGTATAAAATAAATTAACACCGTCATTCTGAGCGCAAGCGAAGAATCCCTTTATCAAAGATATTGAGATGTTTCGTTTCACTCAACATGACGAATGTAATAATGCGTTTACTATAAACAATTGGATAATTCGACTTTACCCGTATGAAAAGAATCTTTCAAAGTCCACGTCTTCAAAATTACAAAGCAAAAGATAAACGGGGTCTTCTATGTCCATTCTCTGGAAGTTATAATCATTGAACTTCCAAAACTTGGGTGACATGCCTTCATAATGGACAAGCCCTTTTTCATTTAGTATTTTGAGTTTCTTTTTGACCGTATCAATATCTGTATTAATTCTTTTAGCAAGTTCAACGGCAGTAATACCCTCTGAATACTTTCTTTTCTGAGGGTTGTCAAACATAAGTTCAAGCCCTATAAGTTTTAGCGCTCTGTCTTCTTCCTGTAATCCAATATTTGAATTTTCTTGCCCCATGTTAGATTGATGACTTTCGGATAATAATATATTATCCATAAAAAAATAATAAAATTTCCATTATAATTATCGGCAATTTTTCGGTTAAGTTTAACTGTTATTAAAAGTTATTATCAGGCTTAAGAACAATTTTAATAGCTTTTCCTTCGCTGTGAAGCTTTATTGCTTCGTCTATTCCGGAAAAAGGGAACGTGTGGCTTATGAGCTGTTTGACCGGCATTTGTCCCGACGCAATCAGTTCAAGAGCTTCTTTAACGTGCTTGGGGGTATGATGAAAGGTACTTACAATTTTGATTTCATCATAATGAACACGCCTTGTATCAAGATTTATAAATGTGCCCGACTTGCACCCTCCGAAAAGGTTCACGGTTCCGCCCTTTCTCGTGAGTAATAGCACTTTTTCCCACATTTCAGGCAATCCTACAGCCTCTATGACAACATCAAGCCCTCTGCCTTCAGGCGTGAGTTCTTTTATCGTTTTCTCGGGGTCTGAACATTTCGTCAGGTCAACTACTTCGTCAGCTTGGCCGAATTCTTTTGCCAGTTTTAATTTTACAGGGTTTCTTCCTATTGCTATTACTCTTGCCCCTCTTAGTTTTGCCAGTTTGACAAATAAAAGCCCTATCGGTCCCAGACCGACAACACCAACTGTTGAACCCGGTTTTATGTCAGAATTATCAGCGCCGTGAACAACATTTGCAAGAGGTTCAGTAAATGCGGCTTCTTCATATGAAAGATTGTCAGGTATTTTTAGCAGATTTTGTTTTACAATCCTTGACGGGATTTTTATGTATTCGGCAAAAGCTCCGTTTAGCAAGTCAAGATTATCGCAGAGGTTGTATTTTTTAAGCTTGCAGTAGAAACATTCCATGCAGGGCGCTGAGTTAGCCGAAACGACTCTTTCGCCTTCCCTGAAACCTTTGACTTTTGAGCCGGTTTTGTAAACCGTTCCGGCAAATTCATGCCCGAATCCTGACGGGGTTTTTTTAATCAAAACGGGATGGCCTCTTTTAAAGGTTTTTATGTCCGTTCCGCATACGAGTGCCGCTTCAACCTTAACCAGAACTTCATCTTCTTTGATTTCGGGAACTCTTGTTGTTTCGTATTTTACTAATCCCGGTTCGTAAAAAAGAACCGCATTCATATTCATAATTTGATATATGCCTTTATTACTTCGCCTGCAAGTGAATCGTGAATTGCATCATTTATTTTATCAAGAGGATAAACCTTTGTGTACTGCTCTAATTTAATTTTATCAGACACCAAAAGTTCAAAAACTTCTTCCAAGTCTTTAGGAGAAGGGGAATAACTCCCTAGAACATTCAGCTCTCTGTAATATATTTCGTTGTTGGAAAAACAGCCTGTTGGGGATGAAACGCTGGCAAAAACTATTATTTTGCCGCCGTCTCTGACAACCGGAATTGACATTGAAAGACTGCTCATGCTTCCTGATGTCAGAAATACTGCGTCTGCACCCTCTGTAGCGGTATTTGATTTATAAAAATTAACTGATTCTTCAGGAGAGCTGTATTTGAACACTTCATCAAATCCAAGCTCTTTTGCCGCATCCAGTCTTTCTTCAATAAGATCGCATCCGGTTGTATGCCCGCCGTGAAGTTTTGCAATCTGTCCCATTAAAAGTCCTATTGAACCCAAACCTGAAATAAAAACCTTATCACCTTCTTTGATATGAGCCCTTTTTACAGCCCGAAGGCAACAAGCGGCAGGTTCTGTAAGCGAAGCTCTTATAAAACTGACTTTTTCGGGAATTTTGAAAACGGTATTGTTTAAATGAGCCTCAGATACAGTTATGTATTCAGCGAAACCGCCGGGAAAAATATTAGTTTTCTTAAAAGTCCGGCACATGGAAAAACTTCCGTGCTTGCAGTAGTTGCAGTTAAAGCAAGGAACATGATGCCCCAATGCAACTCTGTCACCGACCTTAAAATTCTTGTTATCAGTCTTTAATTCAACTATTTCTCCGACTGCTTCATGCCCTAATACCTTACCGTCAGAGACAGAATCAGTTTTGATTTTAATAATGTCTGATGAACAAAGTCCGCAGCCGTCAATTTTAATTAAAGCCCCTTTTTCAATAAGTTTGGGAGTTTCAATTTCTCTGACTTCTATCATATTCGGAACGAGCAACGTAAATGAAAATTCATCATTTCCATTTATGTTGCTCCCGCTTTCGCCAGGTTTTTTATATACTGCTGCAAGCATCTTTTAATCTCACCATTCACTTAGTAACATTTTAGCTTAAAAAAACTTTTTTTCTTTAGATTAACTCACGGTCAGTTTGATATTATTGTTAACAACAATTAAAATATTCACAGTAATTGTTTTAAATAAGGGGAGAAATGTTGATAAATAAATCAAAAAACAAGAAGACAAACGGATTTACTCTTGCAGAAGTGCTGGTGACACTACTTGTAATCGGTGTTGTTGCAGCACTGACAATACCCCAGTTGATTTCAAGCACAAATGATCAACAATTGAGAGTTAAATATAAAAAAGCTTTTTCCGATATACAGCAAGCAACAAATTTGTTAGCAGCTAAACAAAGCGGATGTATAGATTTTAGTGGCGATGTGGTTATGAGGAACCAATATGAAACAGTCTTGGCCTTTATTAAAAAGGGCACATTTAGCGATATTTTTAATCCGGGATTTCGCAATTATTATAAAAATGCCACTGCCGGTTGGAATTGGGGAGATACATATCCATATCAGTCAGCAACTCTTAGTGATGGTGCAGCTGTCACATTTTTTACATTTGGGGGCGCAAGTTGTACTTCCCAATGTGGAACTATTATTGGAAGTCTTTCAAATCTTTGCGGATATTTTCTTGTTGATATAAACGGTAATGCTGCGCCTAATATGGTAGGAAAAGACTTTATGGAATTGTGGCTGACAAAAAATTCGAATGGAGGTTATGATCTGATTCCAAGCGGATACCAAAATGGGTTAGACGGTTATACCTGTGTTGCAGGTTCAAGCGACTATTCCACAAGTCTGGGGTGTGCTTATAATGCACTTGTAGACGGACCTATGCCGTAAATTTATAATTCAATACCAAAAAGAGGGCAGCGTTTGCCCTCTTTTTGCAATTCAAATCCTTTTGAATCTAATATTCTATACCCTGTCTTGCCATAACGCCCATATCGAAATAATGCTTGACGGGCTGCATTTCGGTAACCAGATGAGCCATGGCTATCAGTTCAGGATGAGCTCTTCTGCCGGTAAGGACTACTTCAAGGTTTTCCGGCTTATTAAGGAGTGCTTCTTTTACTTCGGCAATCTTAATCATGCCCAGATCTACGCAAATATTTAGTTCGTCAAGGATAATTAGCTGGTACTTGCCGCTTGCAAGAGCTTCTTTTGCAAACTGCCAACCGCGGCGGGATTCTTTATAGTCTTCAATATTGATATTATGGGAATAAACAACCCTGTCTAAACCGAATTGTTCAACTTCCAGATTAGGCATAAGCTTGGAAGCCGACATGATTTCACCATAGTAGTTGGTGTTATGTTCGCCCTTTGTAAACTGGATTATAAGTACTTTCCAGCCGTGTCCTATTGCTCTTAAGGCTAACCCCAACGATGCCGTTGTCTTGCCTTTTCCGTCACCCGTATATATCTGAATATAACCGTGCTTCAGCACTTAATGTCACCTCCAAAACCAATTTTAATAAATTCAGGGCTTTCCCGAAAATAAACCTTTGCGCTGATACCTTATTTTCGCCTCCTCGGAGTTTTTTTTGATGATACCAACAACAAATAATGTGCGACGTTCCGGTGAGAATTACGAATTTTAAACTTTCAGTTTGAATGTTCCTTGCAGTCTCTTTGCTTCGTCCTTAACCCTTTAAATTCCCCTCCTTATCGGGACTGTCCTCTGACTTCTTCCGCAAAGTTCCTCTGATTTCCCCCCTTCGTTACAAAATAATTTTCCGACTGCAAATTATCTGTTTTTAATCCACAAATAAATATAATAATTTTTTTCAGATTAATCAAGATAAAAATAGTGTAAAATCATGGATTCAATTGAGTTTGAATAAAATTTAGAGTGAATCAATAGTAATTCAAAGAAAAAGGAATTTATCAAAAAATTTAAATATTAAGCAAAGATTTTTACATTAATTATTTTAAAATAAGCATGATTAGCTCCAGGGTTGAAAAAATATTTTAATAACAATTCTTTACTTCACACTTGTTTAACTTCCTTAAAAAAGACTTGAAAACTAAGTCCTGGCAGAAAAAGACAATAAATAAAAAAAACAAGTCTGTTAAGATTGTGTTCAAATAAAAAAAAATCATTTAAACTTATTATTTATAAGGGTAAAATGTCTTAAGTGTTCTTAGAAAAAGTTTCAAAAAAGGCAATGAAGGTTAAAGAATCGATTAAAAAACAAAATACGGGCATTCTGGACAAAATTAGCGGCATAAAGGATTTTGATGTTCGAAAAAATGCCTTTCTTTCGTTGCTTGCAGTTGATGTTTTTTATAACTATCTCTCTAACAGTTCTTTGAAACCAATTCCTGATGTAAGGTTACAAGATATATCCAAAATACTGGAAGAATTTGACCTCGCGGAAATCACGTTAGGCAACTCGCGTATAGGGGTAAGGGCGGTTTACGGCGAAAAGACAAACTATCTGAGAATTCCGAGAAAACAATTTGATTTTGGATTGATGCCGTCTGTTTATGTCGGAATAAAAATATATAATGATTTTCAGTCAGCTGAAATACTCGGAATTATTGAGCCGGCTAAAATTGATAAAACTCTCTGCGATGATGATTATATTTATGTTAAAGATTCTTCTCTCGAAGTCATAGAAAAGCTTTCTGAAATAATAGCGCAAGCAAAGCCCGTGAATACCGCATTTCTATCAGTAGATCACGAAAGAATTCAGGAAAAATTCCTTGATTTTGCGGAAGACAAGATGGACGCCAAATCAGTCAAAGGTTTTATGCAGCATCTTTCAAACTGTCCTTCGTGCAGATGCGAGCTGAAAACTTTTTATAATTTTAATATGAAACTGTATAATACAAGCAAAAACAGCTCTGATTTAAAAGAGGTTTTTGCACAAGCTGACATATCGGCAAATAGCACTGGAAATGAGGGGAAATACCCTGATGCAAAAGATATTGAGCCGAAAGAATTTGCGGAATATCTTCAAAAAAAGATAAATAACGATCCGGATGCAGTTCTTAATTCCCCACAAAAGAATGAGCCTGAAACCCTATCGATGAAAGACGGCAAAGTTAATAATGACGAACCCCAAAATGACAATAAAACCGAGCAGGTTTTTAAAAATCTGGCAGAAAAAGTTCGAGAACCCTTTTCAGAATTTTCCCTCAAGCTTGTAGAAAATGAACTCGACGAATCCGGACTGGAATTGTCCGATGATCCTCCTCTTGACTGGAATATAGAAGAAGAACAAGAAGAACAGATTGACTTGAATCTTGTTCCTGATGAAGAGCATTTTGAAGAGGTATATGAAAGACCGCAAGAAATCAACAAAACTGAGGAAACTGTAATTAGTCCTCTTGCAAGTGATAATGAGGTTGAAGAATTTATTTCAGAAACAACGCAATATCGTGAAGAAGAAATAAAACAGCAGGAGACGGAAATATTCGTACCATTCCCGTCAGAAACAGATACTGAAATTCCGGCTGAAACTCTTACAGACACTAATGTGGCAGAAATGCTTTCTAATCTTGATGATATTGAAATATTCGATGATTTGGAAAGTAAAAAACCATTTAATCCGCCTGAAGAAGAAATTCCGCAATCTCATGAAAGTCAAATTACGCTTCAGCAAGATCAGGGAATAATTTCAAAGCGACAAGAAACTAATAAGCCTCCGATTCAGCCTAAACAAGATGACGAAAAGCTCCTTGGGCTTGAGAAAAAAGTTCGGCAAAATTTTGCTCAGGATGACGATTATGTACTTGAAAATATATCCAAAGATGCCCGGTCTGTTGAAACTTTACCTAAACAAGGGGTAAAATCCAAAAAATCCCTTAAGCTGCCTCATATTAAAATAGCAGCCGCAGCAATTATAATACTTGTTGCCGGCGGACAATTTATTTTGACGAAATTCAAACAGAAAACACAAACAGATACGATAAACCAGCTTAACGGATTACAAAATATTCAAAATCCTTCGGTTACACAGGGAGAAAATGTTGCCGCAAATCAAAATCTGAACAGCATTAATGATGTTATTCCAAATGCATTCGGGGAAGGCGAAAATTTATTCAGAATATCAAACATTACATGGGAAGTTAACGAAAGCCTCGCCAATAATCCTACTTTCAGGAGCTACCTTATGGATTCCGGAATGGGACTGAAAAAACTTCTATCCAAGAATCTATTTAACGTTAATGAAAAAATTACCAACGACAAAATAAAAGTTATAGCTGTTTTTGATTCAAACGGCAAATTGAAATCTGCGGCAATTGACATTTCCAGCGGTTCAAAGAAAGCCGACGGAATAGCATTGGATACGGTTAAACAAAACCTGGATTCGTCAAAGTTTCCGGCAATCATAAACGGCAATGATACTATAGAGGCAGGAATAATAATTAATTTGTAAATAAAACAATAGCCCTTAATGGAAGAGCAGCACAATTTAAACAATAAGTCGTCAAATAATATGGATGTTTCGAAAGATTATAGAAATTATATAGAAAAGGCAATTAAAGAATCTCTTTCTTGTTCGGAAAATGAAGATCTTTTTGAAGAATTCGTCGAATCTGCTTTGAAAAAAGCAGAAAAGATTATCAATATTGAAGATGACGAGTTCAAAAAAGAATTCTATCTTAATAAAGCTGTCTCAACAGCGATAGTAGAGGTTTTAAAAGCTAAAAACAGATTTAATAAATTCGAAGAAGAAAAAATCCCGGAAGATATTCCAAGAGGCGATGAACCTTTAATTTTATCCTACCCTGATTTTGAAATACCCGCTGAAGGTTATATAAGCAGCCAAAATATTTTTTCACGAGATGATCTGGAAAAAATAAAAACTATGATTTGTGAAATTGACCGTGAAAACAATGACAAAAAGTACTATAAATTGTTCTGCTTAAAGTATATTCAGGAACAAAGCATTGAAGACATAATAAATGCTTTGCAGCTTTCTCAGGGCGAAATCAGCAAAAGACTTTCAGAATTGTCGTATAAAATTTTCATGAAGGAAAATGAAGTATCACAAACAGCTTTGTAGCTATTTAAAACGTTTTAGGGATATTATCTGTTTATTATGAATAAATCAGTCGGAATAGTCGAAACCAAATATTACCTTATTAATGAAAAAATCACTCTGGAAAGCGGTGTTGAGTTCGGTCCTGTTACGGTTGCATACGAAACATACGGAGCGCTGAACCCCAACAAGTCAAACGCAATTCTTGTACTTCACGCTTTGTCCGGTGATGCGCACGCGGCAGGTATTTATAACGAAAACGATAAAAAAACAGGCTGGTGGGACGAAGCAATAGGTCCGGGCAAGGCTTTTGACACGGATAAATACTTTGTAATCTGCTCAAATGTTCTTGGCGGTTGTAAAGGAACAACGGGTCCTTCCTCGATTAACCCCGAAACCGGAAAGCCCTATGGTCTGTCTTTTCCGATGATAACTATTGAAGACATGGTCAAGGTACAGAAAAAACTTATTGATTTCCTCGGTATAGCATCGTTAAAATGCGTTGTAGGCGGTTCTATGGGGGGTATGCAGGCAATTGAATGGACGATTGCCTATCCTGAAAACGTCCGTTCCGCAATATTCATAGCTACTTCCAGCAGACTGTCCGCACAGGCGATAGCATTCAACGAAGTCGGCAGAACTGCCATTGTAGTTGATCCCAACTGGAATAACGGAAATTATTACGAGGGCGAAACTCCTTCAAACGGGTTGGCTCTTGCAAGAATGATAGGACATATTACATATTTGAGCGAAGAATCCATGCATGATAAGTTTGGAAGACGGCTTCAGGATAAGGATGAACTTGATTTTACCTTTGACATTAATTTTCAGGTTGAGAGTTATTTGAGACATCAGGGACAAAGTTTTGTGGAAAGGTTTGATGCAAACAGTTACCTCTATATAACCAAAGCTCTTGATTATTACGATGTGCCTCAAAAATACGGTTCAATTTCCAGGGCTCTTAAATCCAGCAAAGCCAAATTTCTAATAGTATCATTTACTTCAGACTGGCTGTTCCCTCAGGAACAAATGAAAGAAATAGTTAAAGGGCTCATGAAAGCCGACAAAGATGTCAGTTATTGCTCAATTGAATCTTCATACGGTCATGACGCCTTTCTGCTTGAATACGCGCAGCAGGAAAAAATTATAAAAAGCTTTTTAAGATAAACAAAGAACAAAAAGCCTAATTCAAAAGTATCTTATCCCACTCTTTTGCGGCATTGTTCAGGACTTCTTTCGAGTCTTTATGGTTTAATAAAGCGTCCTGAACTGCATAATCAATTATTTCCATTAATTCTTTATTATTCGGAAGTGGGGGGACAGGTTTTTGAGCCCTTTTAAGTTGATTTGCACTCAATGACCTTGCTTTTTGCATTTCATCCGATTTTTTTCGGCTTTTAAAAAACGGGGAATTAAGTGCAACCTTATTAGAAGGCAGAACAGGAGCCAGTTTTGAAAACTCAAGCTGATTCTGAGCATTTGTCAAAAACAGCCCAAAATCTGCAGCTTCGTTAGGATATTTGCTCTTTAGAGGTATGACGAGATTCATAAGAGCAAAGTCAACTTTGCCGTTGCTGCCGGTTATTTGAGGAGCTGATTTTGTATATTTGTAAATCTCAGGAGCGTTTTCTTTAATAATCTTCAGAAAATTTGCTCCTGCAAAAATAAAAGCATTTTCGCCGGAAAGATATTTTTCAAGAGAAGCTCTGTGTCCTTCCGTTAAAGACTCCGGCGGTATCAGATCTTTTTGATACAGATATTTCCAAAAGTCCAAAATTTCAGTCGCTTTTTCCGTATTAAAAACAGCTTTTGTCCTGTTCTCATTCACAATGGGAATATCATATCTGCTGAATATCTGCACCATTTTGCCGTTCTCTGTTAAATTCGGCATAAATGCATATTTACCGGTTCTTTTTTTGATTATTTCCGAAAACCTTTTCATATCTTCAAAAGTTCTCGGCGGTTTGTCGGGACTTAGTCCCGCTTTTTTAAGTATGGCGGTATTATAAAGAGTAACCGAAGAAGTGATATACCATGGAATCCCAAAGTAGTCTTCCCCGTAAGCTGATGCTTCCCAGCTTTCCTTAAGATATGAATCAAATTCTTGTTTGCTTATCAGGGGTTTTATATTTGCCAACGCGCCTCTTGAAGCAAGTGTCGATGCAAAACTCGGGTTCATGTTAATAAGGTCGGGTACTTTTTTGCTCATAACCGCTACAAGGGCTCTTTTTTCGCCTTCTGAGAAAGGCACGTCAACCCATTTTATTTTTACGTCGGGGTGAGTCTTCTCATATTCAGCTATAATGCGGCTTATATAAGGCGCAAAATCAGAAAGCTGAAGTGTCCAGAATTCTATTTGCTTGCCGGTAAAAGATTTGGTATGGGAACATCCTGCCAATCCAAAACAAAAGGCAAAAAGAACAATTAAATAACAAATTTTTTTACAAATAAAAACCATATTTACTGCGTCAGATACTGCTCTTCCAACCCGCCGGTAGGAGCGCTGATTTTACCGGATTTAAATACATTTATGCTTAAAATATCGGTTCCTGCGGTATTTGGAAGATTACCCGCTCCGTTAACATCAACCTGAATTACCTTCGGGTCTGTACTGAAATCACCTTCCATTTTGAACCACCTCATGCCGTTGCTGGTGACAAAATTATTTGCCGTTGCAACAGTTGATGTTGCACAGCTGGTTTCCGTTATGGTATTGACTTTAGCCTTGAAATTTGTACAAAAAGTACTGTCCATTTCACCGGTAGGATATAATGACAAATCTGAAACAAGCTCGTTAACTACCTGTTCGGTGATTCTGAAAGCAGATTTATACAATACCTTGTTTCTGTCCGAATTATTATTTTTTATAACAGAAATACCCAGTGCTGTAATAACACCTGCTATCAAAAGAACAACAAGAACTTCAGCCAGAGTGAATGCTTTTTTCATAATTTAACCTCTTTATTATTATTTATTAATTTTATAATAGCAGATTGTTAAACTTTACCTTTAATTAAATGAATGAGGATGGTTAGAAAAAATTAGACTTTTTCAAACTTTCTAAAACAAATTTTTGTATACTTATTTGTAATAATAAATTTTCGAGGATTTAAAATGAAAAGAAAAATATCGGGTTTTACCCTTGCTGAAGTTTTGGTAACGCTTTTAGTAATTGGCGTGGTTGCGGCACTGACCATACCGGTTATGCTGTCAAGCACTAACGATGTGCAATTGAGGGCTAAATGGAAAAAGTGCTATCAGGATATATCAAACGGAATGCAGATGTTCGTTACTAAAAATGGAGCTAATCTTAACGGGCTTTTTGCCAGTGTCGATGATGAAAGAAATCAATTGGCAAGTTTTTTACATTATACAAAAACCTGTGACGCCGGGACTGCAGTCGGTCCTAACGGTTGTTTCCCTTCGGGCCTCAGATATTTAAACGGACAATCAACCGGTTTTGATCTGTCAAGTTTATCAAGAGCTGTCTTGCCAAACGGAAGCAGTATCGCTATCGGACAAAGAAATATAAACTGTACATTTACTGATAATACTCTTACAAACATATGCGGAGAAATTTATGTTGACGTAAACGGTAATGACGAACCAAATACACTTGGAAGAGATATCTATGAAATGTATCTGTTTGCTGACGGTTCAGTTAAGCCGAGAGGAACAACCGGCGATAATCCTATTACCGATCCTGCAACATCTTGTATAGAAGGAAGCACTGCAGCAACAAATTACGGCTGGGGCTGCGGCAGAAAATATCTTGAACAATAGTTTCGCAAAAGAAAAAGCCTGTCTCTGACAGGCTGTGTGAAATGTCACTATATCCCTAAAATTAAATCGTTATTAGCCTAAAAGTGTGAGTGCAATACTTGGAGCTTGGTTAGCTTGAGCTAAGAGGCTTGCTGAAGCTTGCTGCAATATTTGATTCTTTGTTAAAGCAGCAGCTTCTTTTGCTACGTCTGTATCCCTTATTCTTGATTCTGATGCGGTCATATTTTGCTGTTTTACAGCCAAACTCTGGATGGTTGTTTCAAGACGGTTTTGAAGCGATCCTATTGTTGATCTTCTGCTTGTGACGGTGGATATCGCGGAGTCAATCAATGTAAGGAAACTTGCCGCCTTAATAGCTGTTGCAAATTGGTCAGTCAGGAAAGTGCCGGTTGCGCTGTTAAGTCCCAATGAAGTTGCATCTGCTCTCTGAAGAGGACTGCCTATATCAAGTGAGTTCAAGCTGATTGCATTGGCTATGAAGTTGGGACCAACCTGTAATGTCATGCTTGTATTGTCACCGTTTAAGAGTTTAACTGCCGAGAATGAAGACGATTTTGCAATTCTGGTGATTTCTTTAATACGTTCCTCTACTTCTGATTTGATTGCGTTTCTTTCAGCAGTTCCGTTTGTTCCGTTTGCTGCCTGAATGGAAAGATCTCTAATTCTCTGAAGATTGTCCTGAATTATCCCTAAATCTGCTTCTGCTGTTTGTAAAAGATTCATCCCTGTTTGTGCATTTTGTGCTGCCATTGCAGAACCTCTGGCCTGCGATCTTAAACTTTCCGATATTGAAAGTCCTGCTGCGTCATCTGCTGCTCTGTTTATTCTGCAACCTGTCGATAATTTTTCTAAAGATTTACTAATTGAATCTGATGCGTTTGTTAAACTTCTTTGCACTAATAACGAGGCTACGTTTGTATTTACTACTATACTCATAAAGATTCTCCTTATCTTTCTCTCTTCTTAACAACTTCCGTGTTTAAGATATTTAATTTTAGGGGTGCTTGAACTTTGTAAATTTATATTAACTTATGTTAAAGACACTTAACATTAGAGTTAAGTTTGAAGTTCCTATGACTTTAGTATGGTTTTTTAGCAGCACAAATTTTTCAAAACATTTAAAACGTCTTGAAATACTTCCTTTAAGCCGCTTTACAGAGAAAAAAACTTTCATAACCTGCTTTGTGACTTTTTCACAAATACAGAAACCCGCATTGCGCTTAATTAATATTCTGTTTTAATTTTTTTACAATATCCCTAAGCTTTTAATACATCCCTTCTTGTTTTTTAACACACATATCATCGCTATCAGTTTAATTTATGTTTAGGGGGATTGTAATTGTTTAAAAGTTATAAATTTATGATACCTAAGTTGTAATAAAATATTTAAATCCAAACAAAACGGGAGATTAAAGCCAACCTCCCTCTTATATTAAAAGTTTTGTGATTTTTACCAGAATGGCCACCAGTCATTTGATTCTGTTTCCTCTTGATATAATGCTGACAACTCAGGTGATAACAACTCACCTATACCTTTTTCATAGGTTGTATCGGTTTCTCCGTCAAAGACATCATAACTGACCGTTAGCGTGTCATTTTGCGAAGGCAGGTAAGTTGAATTTTCCAATTCTTGAGGTTTATTTGAACCTTGACTTGTTATATAAGTATCTAAAGGACCTGTAAAAATACTTTTTAATTGACTTCCCGTAGCACCCAGAAAATAGGCTTTATTTTGATCCAACCAATCAAAATCATCTTTTCTGATTGTATAAGCATCTGCTTCAGGATCGGGATTCGTTGAATTTTGTCTTGTACCTAATGATTTTAGATCCAAAAGAGTAATTCCTAAAGAATTATACTGTCTGTCCAGTCCTGCAACGCACTCAAATCTGTTATCTTTTAAAAGTGCATTAGAAAGTCCTTTAATATTTTGATCATCAGATTCATCTCTTACTCTTTCTAAAGCTTCTCTGCTGACTGTAAAAATCATATTTTCACTTTTATCAACGCCATTTTCGGCAAAGATTTCTCTTTGAGCAGTTTTCAATTGTTTCCAATAATCATCCATATTGCTGTTTCTAATAAAAACGCCGTCAGGAAAATCTCCTATACTGCTGTCGTAACCTTTGTTGGCAGTATTTGAGGGAACATAATTGAGTTTAATATTGTAAATTTGGGGTTCAGTTTTCGATGCCATAATAAATCCTCCTATATCAAACCTTATTTATTCTCACTAAAAACCATATATCTCTATATTTATTAAGTAATGCATTACCAAATAATTGCTACATATTATTTATATATCAGATATATAGACGCCTAAATGCCTTACTCGCAGGGATATTCGAGCTATATTTAAATACTGTATTTATAAAAAAACAGGTTTACAAAAATTAAAATATTCAAAAAAGCGGCTTTTAAAGCCGCTTTTAATTAGCAAAATAACTTATTATCTATAACTTAGCGCAGGAGCTCCCAATATGGAATCAACTTCTTCCTTGTCTAAATCCATAACGTACGGAATATTGGATACTTCTGCGGCCAGTTTTGTTAAGGAAACGAGATCGTCTCTTTCGATATATTCAAGAGCAAATTTACGGTTTCCGCACATAAACTGTCTCAAACCCTGTGATAATCTTTGAACATAGCTGTAAAGCCCGATTGCGGATGTCGGAATTTTGCTGAACTGACTGCCGTACCTGCTCTTTAATTCAGGACTTACAACAAAGATTTCTTCAAGTGTTTTGCCGTATTTTTCAACAGGACCGGTAATGTTTTCATCATGGAGCATTCTGCCGATTGTCTTTCCGACCATAGCGGCAGCAATAGGACCTCTTGCCATACCGACAGCTTTAACGAAAGGAGCGCCTAAAGCTATAGCTTTGTACATATGGTCTTCAAGGCTAAATCCGCCGGCAACTACAAGGTCAGGAACGTATTCGCCTTTTGCCTTCAATCTGGAAATATAGTCATAAGCCAGACATTGAAGCTCGACTGTCGGAATGCCCCATTCGTTCATCATTCTCCATGGGCTCATTCCGGTACCGCCGCCTGCTCCGTCAATTGTTAAGACGTCGATTTTTGCAAGCGATGCAAATTTAATTGCGCGAGCAAGATCGGCAGGCCTATAAGCTCCTGTTTTAAGGAATACATGTTTTGCACCTGCGTTTCTTAATTCCTGAACACGGTTCATGAAACCTTCTTCTGTAACCATGCCGATTCTTGAGTGGCGTTCAAATTCTTTAAATGCTTGTTTGCCGAATGCTTCCTGAACATACTGGTTATCGGGATCAGGAAGTACTACATAACCTCTTTGTTTAAGCATTTTTGCTTTTTCGAGAGAATTAATTTTTACTTCGCCGCCGATAGTTTTTGCACCCTGCCCCCATTTGATTTCAACGGCGGTAACGCCAAGTTCTCTTATACCGTATTCCTGAATGCCGAGTCTGGTATCTTCAACGTTAGCTTGAAGAACTATTTCGCCGTAGCCGTCAGTTTGCCAATCTTTAAAAAGTTTAACTCTTCTTTCAAGTTCGGGAGAGCGGAAAATCTTGCCGTTTCTGAATTCGGCATGTTCGTCCATACCGCAAACATTTTCGCCTATCGTAAGAACTATGCCGGAGATGGCAGAACCTATAGCAAGTCCTTCCCAGTTTCTTTTTGCCACGTCAGTTGAACCCAAGCCAGGTATTATAATCGGCACTTTTAATTTAATGCTTTTGTCTCTACCCAAAACAGTATTCGGACTGACATTACTGAATAAAGCTACATCGCTGTCAGCTTCAATCCCTTTTGCTCCGACCGCAGTGCCGAGAATGTTGAAATGAGAATAATCAAGCGGATAATCTTTTTGCGACGCAGCTGTTATCGGACCGAACGGTTGAGGATAAAGAGTTTCTGCCGAACGAAAAGATGACAGACCTATTTCGCAAAGTCCGGGACATCCTTCAATACATGTTGCGCACATACCGCTGAACGGTGACACATCATCTCTTGTGCGGTTTTTTGTCAATGTTGCCGCAGAGCTGTTTGGCTTAGAAAATGTCATAATCTCCTGCCTTTCTTTTTTTAAAAAGTAAACCTATGAATTTAAAAAATAATTGAAATTCCTCTAACTTTTTTGAGTTTATCGTGAAGAAAATACCATAAAAGCAAATATTTTTATTGTTTTTTTGTAAAACATGCCTAAATATTTCACATTTTGATACAAAAAATGTGCCTTAATGCTTTTCAAAATCAAAACTTATCATTCTTTTTTTTGTTAATATAGGGGTAATTTATGGATTATTGTTTATGAAAATACTAACTTTTGATGCCTGTCGCGAAAAAATGTACGTTACTCTTTCAGAGGACGGCATTGTCAGCGAAAGCAGAATAATCGCAAACTCAAAAGACAAATACAATTCGGCGTTTTTAATTCCGACAATAATTGAAATGCTAAAAACTCAAAAAATCGAATTAAAAGACATAGATGCTCTTGGCGTAAATATAGGTCCCGGCAGTTTTACCGGAGTTAGAGCGGCACTGACCGTTGCAAAAGTTTTGCAAAACCAATTAAAAATTAAAGCTGTCGGAATACCCTCGCTGGAAATTTATTCAATGCTGAACCAAACCGAAAAGCCTACACTGTGTCTTTTGGATGCCAAAAGAAGCATGGCGTATGCCGGAATATACAAATCAGGCAAAATAATTAAAGAACCTTGCTTAATCTCAATAGATGACGCTCGAAATCTTGCTAAAAGCAATGACTTTTTCATAATCGCAGACAGTTTTTTAACAAAAATCCTTGAAACCGAAAAAGAACTGAATATCTTAAATTTGGACAGCGTAGATGCGGATTTCGGGGAATTTTTGGCGGAGCTTGCTTATAAAAATACGGATAAAGAACGCCCCTTAATTCCGCTTTATATTCAGTCGCCTCCGATAACTCCTTCAAAATCACGGGTTTGATAAGAATTGGTTTTCTTGACTCTGTTGAAAACGTTTTCGAAGCTCTCTATAGGAATGAACTTATAGCCGCAGTTTTCGGAAATTTCTCCGCCCATCATAAAAATTTCTTCGACGGGATACTGTCTGCATAACAGCGCCCTTTGCTTATAAGCCGTGCAAACGCCTTTTTCTTTATCGAGCTTGGTACACTCAAACACAAGCCCCGTTTCGGATTTGCCTGTTACTTTCAGATAAGAATAAAAGAAGTGGTTTCCTTTTAGTCTTTCAAATTCTTCTTCACTCTTGATTATGTCTGATGCGTGCCGGACATAGATTTCGCGGCAGCACCTTCCGCAGGCTTTGCATTTGCCCGTCCTGACATATTTTCTGCCAAGAACCTTGCCGTTGAAGAATTTTTTGAATTCAAAATAGGCTTTATCGGTTTTAAAAACCAGCTCGTTGCAAATGTTCGAAACTTTGTCCTTGATTTTGCTTAACAATGCACTGCCCCTTTACTGAAGTAATTTTAACCCAAAGTCATAAGGCGAGCAAAACATTAATACCCTGTCAGTGAATTATCGAGGAGGTTAACAATTGCTAAAATAATGTTATGAAAAGGAAAGTGTTATGGAAAACAAAAGTTTGGAAGACAAAATCAGAGAACGGGCTTATTTCAAGTACATGGAGAGAGTCGTGAATAATCAGCCTCAGGATGCCGTTTGCGACTGGTTGTGCGCTGAAGCAGAACAGAAAGTTGAAGAAAAAGTAAGGGAGGAAGCTTATCTGCATTATTTAAGTTTCGGGGATTACCCGCTTTTGAACTGGCTTACGGCAAAGGCGGAAGTCTATGACAGGATAAAGTTCCTTGCCTATAATATGCACGAAGCAAATTACAGCCGCTCTGCAAAAGAAAACTGGTGTCTTGCAGAAAAACTCTATGTTGAAAAATTTTAAGCATTCCCATAATTTTTTGTGTTTTTTGCTACCTATTTGCATCCCATTTGCAGCCTTTTTTGTTTTTGTGAGATTTGGTAGTTTGCAGTACGCAAAAGTGTTTTAGGGTTTTGCAGAAAGGGCTCCGCCCTTTCAATCCCGTTGATGTGAGTGTTTTTTTATAAGGGGGTTTGGTTTTGTAAAAAAACATTGAATTTTGCATCCCATTTGCAGCCTTTTTGCAACCTTTTTTGTAAATGCTGTTATATTCAAATCGCCCTTTGAGGCTGTGTTTATAAGGAAATTGGTCTCTTATCATAATTTTTGTAACCTTTTATATATTTTATTGCAGTTGATACTGCTGATATTGTTATTATAGCAGGTATTTGGGCGTCCAATCGGCCACAAATTGTAGCCGTTTGGATACAGTTTTGATTTCCCACCCTCCCGCCCATAGGAATATAAGGGGGCTGTCGCCCCCTTGTGAGTCCCGAAGGGTAAGTATTTATTGACAGCGAGCTGTGGTCACGAAGAGGGCGATAGCCTGACGAGGTGATGTAAATAACCTTTTTATAGGTATTTTGGGTTTTTATATGTTTCGACATCTGAAGCTGTCGACCATATTTTCTGTTTTGAAAAAAAGAAAATATGGAAAAAGAAAAAACTTGCCTCGGATGTTCCACTCCTACATTTCTACTCTGCTCACGCTTATTGTATTCCGAATCCGTGTTCATAAACTCGCTGCGCTCAAACAATATGAACAAGAGGTTGTACGCAGAGTGAAATGTCACGGAGTTCCACAACTCGGCACGGGGATTGGACCCTTGTCTTGTTTCTGTGTTTGATGCTTTTTGACCTGCTTTGCAGGTTTTGGAGTTTTGTTTATATGCCCACCCGCCGCACTAAAAATGATAAGGTGCATTGCCCCTTGTATGTCACTAAATACAGGCGGTGCGCAGTGCGCACCTTACTACTGCGGCTTCTATACCGCTAGCCTGCTACAACCCTTGTCCTTACGAGTCATCACGGGCGAACTCGCTCGCTCCGCTCACTCAAACACACCCTGGCTACATCTTATCCGCAGTCTGCGCTAGGACGAAGCCTACGCTATGCGGCCTGGGGTTCGGCTCTACGCTGGACATTACAAGTGTTACGCCAGTCGAACTTACTGGGATTCAGTGCAAAGATTTTTTTGTTTTGCATGAGTCGGCAGGGGGACGGGCTAAATGACTGCTATTCTCAGCCAAAGCTTTTCGACCTGCTTCACAGGTGTAGGCGGCTTTGCCGCCTGGCTCGCCCGTGTGTTTAATAAGGTACTTTTGGTTTTTATAGAAGGGGTTTTTTGATTGCCGCGCTCCCTTTGGTCGCTCGCAATGACGAGATATGTTTTTATGAGGCAGTTTGGCGTTGGTCAGATCCTGAACATCAGCTATTATAGTTATTTTGCATAGCAGGATGTTTCAGGAAGACATAAGAGAGAAGACAGAAGTATAACGACCTTGCGATGCCGTGTCGGGGCACGGCATGACGGCGTTATAAATATGGTTAAGATTCTTCGGCGGAGTTTATGCTGAGCGTAGCCAATGTACCTCAGAATGACGATAAAGGGTATTTTTGGATTGCCGCGCTCCCTTTGGCCCCTCGCAATGACTGGATATGGCTTTATGAGAATGTTTTGCGTTGGTCAGATCTTGAACATCAGCAATTATAGTTATTTTGCATAGCAGGATGTTTCAGGAAGACATAA
>CAZXPD010000029.1:0-30984 GCA_964643065.1 uncultured Gammaproteobacteria bacterium
GTGGTGATCCAAAAAATAAATAGTCATGCTGAACTCGTTTCAGCATCGCAAGGTCATTGCACAATAGCAACAATCCCCTTTTATCGGTACTTTTATCGTCTATAAGAGGGTTTGCCACCCTCAACCCGCCCTCATTTTCTTTGCCGTCCCAAAGAAAATGAGGCAAAAGAAAGGGACAGCCCCCGCTCCGACTTCTATACCGCTAGCCTGCTACAACCCTTGTCCTTACGAGTCATCACGGGCGAACTCGCTCGCTCCGCTCGCTCAAACACACCACTGGCTACATCTTATCCGCAGTCTGCGGTAGAACGAACCCTACGCTATGGGGCCGAGGGATAGGCTTAATGCGTTTGTTTTCCGCTCAATACTTTTGACCTATTTCACAGGTGTAGGGAGGTAAAAGAGTTATTAATTCTAATGATCAAGTATTCTTCATCTTAAGGATTAGAATTAGCGTGAGAATGATGTTTGTTTATATATGCCAAAATACTACTTCTCAAATGATAATCGGCAAATCTTTTAGTTCTTCTATATAAGAGCCAAGATATTCCATAAAAAGCAAACGCCAAAACCAAACTTAATAAATATGACTTATGTTGCAGGATTAAATATATTGTCATTGTGCCAAACATAATAATCGAAATTAATGAAGTTGCTAAAAAATTTCTACACATTCCATAATGGATGTTAAACATTTCAGATTCATTTAATAAAACTTCTGGAATCCCTAGTTCTTTTATATATGCTCTAAATTTCATATATATTTGATGGCTAAAACTTCTTATTCTCTTTTCAGATTCATTTTTTGGACACTTTAAGTTTATTTTCATAGAAAAATGCTCTCTTGCATATTTCCAGCATAATTTTTTATCATGCTCAGAAATCAAGGTTTCATTTTTTAACAAAAATCTGGTTGAAGGAAATCCATTCCAAAGCTTTTTAAGTTCGTGACTTTCAGTTAAATTGCTAATTTCATGTAAAACAATTCCTATGAAATAAATCCCTGCAAAATATAAAATGAAACCAATAAATTCATTTTCGATTTTAAGTTTGATTTTGAAATCAATTAAATTTAATGCAAATAACAAAATAAATACAAACACGCTACCCGGTATAAGATATCCCAAGAATTCATATAAATGCAATTTATTTATTATATTATCTTGATTTATCATATTAATCTTCTTCTACTTCATAATAAAAAGGGAGTGGGGTGGCAGGCGAATATCCATCTCTCTTCGGAGCATTTTCAGATGCACAATGGCTTCCATTAATTGGTCTAAAAACTTTAACTCCCCTACGTTTAAAAGCATTAAGCACTATTTTGGATGGGTGCTTAGGTTCTCCTTCTTTAGCCGATAACACAATAGCTGTCTTAATTTCTTCGTTTTCACTAAGTATAGGTCCAATTATTCTGTTTAAAATTGTTTGACCAACATTTCTTTTACTACCATGATGAGGTACTTGTATGCGTGTAATATCAGAATAAGAAACACCAAGAGTCTCCAATTCTTCTGCTGCTTTTTCTAAAGCGGGAATACCTGCATCTGCTGTGAATAAAGTGTGATTATTGTTAATACTGAATAAAATAATTGTACTTGAATTATTTTCAGCACTTGTTTCTCCGTCATCTGTTAATGTTTCTTCAAACCAATTCTCAAATATTTTTTTCGCTAAAATTAAAGCCTTTTCTAATATATTAATCTCTTTTGACGCTTTAGATTCTGGCGTTGACCTAAAATCAAGCAACAAGTTTTCATAATAATCTTTTGTTGGTCCAAGAACTCTAACATTGCCAGATTTATCAGTTAAACCTGTAAATGGTTCTTTAATAGTAATATTTTTATCCTTAGCTATTTGTTCAAGAGAATAAGCTGTCTCAAGAGAATTTTTAATTCGATCACTTAAACTATTATCTGTTATACGTCCATCATGGAACAAATTAGCCATATCTTCCGTATGATTCCACGGTTGATGCATCCATAATTCGCTAACTTCCATATTTTCAAGTATATATTTCAAGCCGGATGAATGATCCGAATCAGGATGAGAGGAAATAACCAAATCAACTTTATTTGTACCACTATAATGTGTATTTATCAGCTCTTTTAATTTTTCACCAGATTCACTAAAACCACCATCAATTATCACAACGGTTTGCTCATTTCGTGTTCCTTCTAAATTGCCAAAACGAAATGCAATTGCATCTCCACTTTGTGAATTTTCGCCTACTGCTAAAAAGTCTATTTCGTACCCCATGACACCTCCAATCATTTAAGAAATAATAATTTGTGTGAATAGTAGATTATTAAAGACTTTAAATATCATATTTTGAATTCTAATTATTTTTAGTTAATGACCAGCCACCATTTCCTTTAAAAACTACTTTTATATTCCCTTGTTTTTCTGTAGTAAAAACTTTATTCCCTTGTCTTGAACCTGAAGAGTTTTTTTCATATAATTCTACAGCTTTATCATCCGGCAAGCCGTGTGTATTAGAACCAACTGAAATAATACTCATTGCAGGATTAGCTTTTTTGATATGCGAGGTATAATAATTCTTTTGGTCGCTTGGGTCATCGAAAAATGTTATAGACCCATGATGCGCCGCTTGAAATATAGCACATTGTAGATCTTCATCTGAATAAAATGTCAGTATTTTTTCCTTCCAAGGCTTATAATCTGTATCACCTGTAATAAACACTGAATCACGTTTTGTTTTGTATTCAGCTTTAATCACAATACTCTGAGAATTTGCTTCCGTATAATCATCCCTTCTTGAGTTCATTACTCTAATTTTAACACCTTCATATGTTCGATCTTCCCCTGCTTTTACTTCTTTAAAACCAACTGTTCTTCTTAAATCCATATAGTCTTTGTATTCGTTTGAATCAGTGGTTGTACCTGCTACACCTGAATCCCAAACAATTTGTATTGGATAAACATTATGAAGGGTTTTAATTCCTCTCATATGATCTGCATCTCTATGGGTATTAACAAAAACATCAATTTTAGTTCTTGTTCCCATTACTTTTTTCAAATACTTAATGACATTTTCTTTATTATCATTTGTGACATTGCAATCAATGATAAATGTAGTTCCGTTCGGCATTAAAATTAAGGTCATATCCCCACAACCAACATCTATAAAATGAACTTCCATATTCATTCCTCCATTTTTAATAGGATAATTATAATCCTGATATTACGATTCCTAACTTAAATTTAACAAAAAATTAATAATTACATAAATAAGCAATATATAGAAAATATAAATCATTATGGCATGGTGGGATTCGCCCCCCAACAAGTGTATATAACGCCCGTTATACAAATTTCGCAAAAAAAATGTGCTAAACATACGCTAAACCTATGGAAAACATAGGGTTTTGAGCATACTTTTTTGACCTTTTTTTGCAATTTTGCATCCTGTTTGCAGCCTTTTTCGACCAAAATGCACCCAAATTCAGGATGCAGCGCACCCATAAAAAGGCAACCTGCACCCATGCAAAAGGTAACATTTACCTCTAAACTGCACCCATTTTGCACCCTTTTAACGCAGATTCTTTACACCGTGTCCCGACACGGCATCGCAAAATCGTTACCCCTCTGTCTTCCCTCTTCTGCTTTCCTGATGCATCCGGCAATGGGAAACAGCTATATCGCTGATGTTCAGGATCTGACCATCGTATACAGACTGCATAATTCAATAACTCGTTTATCACTCATAAGGAAAGAATACAATTACACTATTATAGTTCTTTTTCAACACTGGTAAGATGCTGAACATCCACAATATTCAAATCACCACCGCTTTTTGCTTCAGCAAAGCAGTACCGGTTGATGGATTCCAAAAATACAACGCACAGCCAATAAGCAGTTATTCGACATTGGTCAGATGCCGAACATCAACAATCAAAACATCAAACCCACCCTCATGCTTCGGCATGACAAAAAAACTGTAGCCAAACGGCCACAAACTGTGGACACATGGACGCACCAATCACTGTTATAATAACAATATCAGCAGTACAAACTGCAATAATATATATAATACGATGTCATCCTCAGTGAGCTTTAGCAAACGTGAGGATCTATAAATCACCAATCGCTGAAAACAGACCCTCACACTCCTTTCAGTCGCTGAGGGTGACAAAACAAAAGAATTGAAAGGTTCACAAACAATGACAAATAACGGACTCATCCTCAAAACCGGCCTACAAACAGGCGATTTGAATAAATACATTCATTACAAAAAAGGTTGCAAAAAGGCTGCAAATAGGTTGCAAAATTAACCAAAAAATACTGCATTATATATCACAGAATTGTTGATAAACAAAAAAATCAGCTTTTAACCCGCCACAGCGGCTTTAAACTCTTCTAAATCCTGCGGGGTATCAATTCCGATTAACTTATAATCAATCTCTACGGTCTTTATTTTATATCCGTTCTGGAGCATCCTGAGCTGTTCAAGGCTTTCAGATTTTTCAAGATTTGTTTGCTCAAACTGCGTAAACTTAAGCAGAGCTTCGCGCCTGTAAGCGTAAACGCCTATATGCGCATAAAAATCGCTCTCCCCAATATTTCTCTCATAAGGTATCTGCGAACGCGAGAAATAAAGCCCGTTTCCTTCAACGTCAGTAACAACTTTAACGACATTAGGATTGGAGAGTTCATCCTTGTCATGAATTTTCCTGATGATGGTCGCCATTTGAATTGTTTTATCTTCAGAGATGCACTTTATCAGACTGTCAATACTCGAAGCCTTTATCATCGGTTCATCGCCCTGAACATTCAGGGCAATTTCAATGTCTTTGTCATTCTTAACGATTTCGGCTATTCTGTCAGTCCCGCTTTTATGCTCCGGCGAAGTCATAACGGCTTTGGCGCCGAACTTATGAGCGGCATTAAAAATCAATTCGTCATCTGTTGCAATAATTGCTTCATCCGCCAGTTTTGCCGCTGCTGCGGCTTCCCAAACCCATTGTATAATCGGTTTGCCTTTAATTTCAATAAGAGGTTTTGCCTTTAGTCTTGTCGAGGAATACCTTGCGGGTATTATTACGGAAATTTTGCCCATAAATATTATCCTTTATATTATTTCGCTCTCGGATGAGCTTTCATGTACGCCTGTTTCAGTCTTTCTGTAGAAACGTGAGTATAAATCTGCGTATTGCTGATGCTCGCATGCCCCAGAAGCTCCTGAACAATCCTCAAATCAGCACCGTTTTCAAGAAGTTTCGTTGCAAAGCTGTGCCTTAGTACATGCGGAGAAATTGTCTTCTGTATCCCCGACTCGCCCGCAAGTTTAGCAAGCATCCTGTGAATGCTTCGCTGAGTGAGCGGATATCCGTCTTGGTTTACAAAAACGATTTGCTCATTGTTTTGAGTATTTTTGCACAAAACCGGTCTTGCTTTTTCGATGTAATTGGTCAAAAATTCCTTTGCGCGGTTATTTATCAGAACAATTCTTTCTTTTGCACCCTTGCCGAAAACAGTTATTTCATTTTCTTCAAGGTTTAAAGCATCAAACTTTAACGAACAAAGCTCCGAAATTCTCATCCCCGTGGCATATAAAACCTCAAGAATCGTCCTGTTTCTATATCCTGTCGGAGTATTCAAATCAAGACCAGCAAAAAGCTTTTCTGTTTCGTCCTTTGTTAAAAACTTCGGCAGGCTTTTAACTTTTCTCGGACTTTTAATATTATCCGCAGGATTTGCTTTAACCAGTCTTTCTCTGTATAAATATCGGTAAAAAGTTCTAATCGCAGCAATTTTTCTAGAAATTGCAGTTCGGGCGTAGTTTCTATGCTGAATGCTGCTGAGATATTCTCTTATATCCCTGTAACCCAATGTTTCAACACCCCTGCCTCCTGCCCACAATAAGAAATCTCCCACATCTGAAGAATAAGCCTTGACCGTGTGTTTTGACATGTTTCTCTCGATTTCAAGATAGAGCTTGAAATCTTCCAAAAGGTGATAAGATTGGGTTTTTTGCAGCTCGCTGATTTGCATTTTTCAAATTCTTTTTATCCACCAAAATTATACATTTTACGCTATTGCACTGCAAAGCACCAAATATATTAGTCTGCCCAAAATCCCTTATTATTTTTTACTCTTTATGCTCAACTCTGTTTTTTGACGTTCCAGCGAAAATCAACTTCTGTCATTCTCTGATTTACGTTTAATTTTGCATTAAAAATGCTAATTGCCAACGAAAGCGCGCCAAAGGCAGCTGATGCGGCAATTTTTGCATCTTTTGAACCCAAAAATTTCAGGTTTTTGAGATAGTTTATTTTATTTATTGCTATAAATGCCAATACTGCAACAATCACACCCTTGAAAGTCCCGAAAATAAGAGCATTAGAAAATTCATCCGCTACCACAGTAGCTTTATTAAGTTTCACCGCAATATTTTTCATTCCTGACCAAATTCCGTCGCTTTCCTTCTCCTGCGTTTTCGGTGTATCTCCTCTTTGAATAGTGATTACCGGATATTTTATTTCGGAAGGCATATTAGTTGAATTTTTCAGATAACTTGATTTATTCTCGTTTGTTCCAAAACTGATTCCGCTGACTTTCATTTTTAACACTCACAAATTTAAAAGCTACTATTATATGGAAACCCAAAAGTTTTAAAAGTTGCTAAAAGGTTAAGAAAAATTAACAAGACGATACAGAAAAAAAATCTTTGCAATATGATATTGCTAGTGTCAAATAAGAGAGCACAAATTGATTTCCACTGAAAAAACCGATTTATTCAAAATAATATCCCAAAATCCCGAAAAAACAGTCCATTTTATAGGCATAGGCGGCATCGGCATGAGCGGACTTGCCAAATATCTCCTTGAGGCTGGTTATAAAGTTTCAGGCTCTGATATCAAAGAAAATAAAATGACTGCATTGCTATCAGATATGGGAGCTGAAATTTTTATAGGGCATAAAGCTGAAAATATCACAAATATTTCTGTTATAGCAGCAAGTTCGGCAATAAAAGCAGAAAATCCCGAATATAAAAAAGCATTAGATTTGAAAATTCCCGTAATTCACCGCTCGGATGTTTTGAACGGCATTATGAGGCAAAATCCCAAAACAATAACCGTAGGATTTGCAGGAACACACGGCAAAACCACTACATCAGGAATGTTTTCTTTTATCCTCGAAAAAGCAGGATTGAATCCTTCATATGTGCTCGGCGGAGTTTTGCCTGAAATAGGAACAAACGCAAAGAAATCATCAGGAAAATATTTTGCTGCGGAACTGGATGAAAGCGACGGCACTATTGAAAAATACTCGCCTTCAATCACTGTCATTACCAACCTTGAATATGACCACCCCGACCATTATAAAGAAGGCTTCGGGCAGGTTTTGGATACATTTAAAAGATATGCCGAAAATTTGGAAAAAGATTCTAAACTAATTGTAAATGCTGACTGCAAAGGAAATCTTGAATTTCTAAAAATAATCAACAGGACTGATGTTATATTATACGGCATTGAAAGCAAAAACGCGCAGTACAGAGCTGAAAACATTAAGTTTGAGGGCTTCGGTTCAAGTTTCGATGTGTATTTTAAAGACAAAAAGCTGACTTCTGTGAAGCTTGCCATACCCGGAATATTTAATGTTTCAAATGCTCTTGCAGTTTGCGCCGCCTCTGCGGAAGCCGGAATAGACGTTAATACCTTAGTCAAAGAGTTTGAAAACTTCACCGGCATGGGAAGACGTTTCCAAATAAAAGGCAAAGTTAAAGGAGCAACAATAATTGACGACTATGCCCACCACCCGAGCGAAGTACAATCAACACTGAAAGCGGCAAGAAACGCTATGCGCTCTTCAAAAAACAAAGGGCAGCTGATTGCGGTTTTTCAGCCTCATCGTTTCTCTCGTCTTCAAAACCTGTGGGATGATTTTGCCAAAAGTTTTGATGATGCTGATATAACCGTATTATGCGATGTTTATCCCGCAGGTGAAAGTCCTGTTGAAGGTGTTTCTTCTGAAAGATTAAGTAAAATACTCCGCTCCGGCAGGGTTTATTACATCAACGGCGGTTTGGATAAAGTTTCTGAATTCGTAAAGAATTTAATTCGCGCTGACGATATTGTGCTTACAATGGGCGCAGGTGACATAACAAATTTAGGTGAACTTTTAACAGGCTAAAAAGCATTTTTTATTTCCGAATTTTTTGTGTTTCGAATATTGCTTAATCGGGTAGGTAATTTTTTTACCTTTTAATGTAAATTGCTTGTGTGTTAAATTAAAACGCTTTTTTTGAGGAGTATTTTATGAAGATTTCGTCAGATTATCATTCTTTCAAAGTTCCTGCTTATTCAAACTCATCCAAAAACACGTACCGCAGTAATTCCATGCAACAAGCTCCTTCAATGCCTATGCCTTCTGCGGGATTTTACAACGACAGGTTTTTGACTTTCGGGAAAGTCCCTGTTCCTGAGAAATACCTGCATAACTACGGCGTCAGGAATTTAGAGCCGCTTGTAGGAGAAAAACGCCTGCTTGCAGGAATTAAATCACTTGAAGAACTTAATGCAGCCGTGAAAAAATTGATCCAAGATAAAATAACAACCGATCAAGCCAAAGAACTGCTTCCCTTGCTCAAAGGTTTCGAGCCTTCCGGTGAACTTGGCGGAGCTAGTGCTTCTCAAGGAACAAAATATTTTGGTTACGATTTTGCTGACAACCTTAAAGAAATAGGTACAGACAACTGGGTAAGTCAGCATCTGGTAAATTTTGCCCGTTTAGCAAAATCATCTGCTCTCTCTCCTGATGAACAAAAGACTGCTTTGGATTTGTTCGGCAACAAAAACTTCCACATTGCAGTACAGGCTAATCCAATTTCTGACGGACTTGTTAAAGAAATTGCAAAAATGAAAGAAATGGGATTCGGCATTGAGGAATACCTTAAATTCGTTGTTAAAGGATTGGTACACCCGTTTGAAGGAAGCCCTGTTGAAGGCAAGCTTCCGTTCGAATCCAAATACTTATCAACATCTAAGGTGTTTGATACGGAGCATACAGTACTAAAAAGTTAAAATTTATTTAAAAATCGACATAATCGTTTTAGCGGATTTTAAAAGTTCGTTTGAAAAATTTTTTAATCCTGACATTTAAATTTTCGATTTTTCTATGGCTGTAAGTTTCTAATAAATCAGCCTTTTCATTGCAAACAATGAATTTCGGATGGATAAGCGGAAAGTTGATTTTTCTCATTATTAAACGCGGATCTTCATCTTGAGATATCGGATGTGTAGCATCTACATTTTCTTCAAAGCCGATATTAGAAACCAGATTCACGCAGGGATTTATGCAAAGCATATTTTCTTTGAAAGGAATAAATGCCGCCTGAAAATCCCAAGTATCGAGGTTTCTTTGCACGTTTTTTAAAGTTCCGTGCCAGTATTTAATAATATATTTATCTTTATAATAATTCTTTAAAACCTGCTGTTTAACAAAGTCATCTAAATCCTTCATCTCTAAATCATAGTATTTCCAAGCCCTTCTCCAGCTTGCCCATCCCCAGCAGTGAAAAACTCTGGAAAAATAGTAACTGTCAGTAACAAAGTTATTTTGAGGAAGAAAATTGGTTGCATTTATAGAAAAAATTCTGTTGTCGTCTTTGTATTTTTCCAGCAATTCCCGAGCAAAATAAAAAAAAGATTCGTCAACTGAGCAATCATCTTCAAGAATTATTCCTTTTTCTTCTTTTTCAAAAAACCAAGAAACAGCTGAAGAAACACTGCGGGTACAACCAAAATTGGTATCCCGAAAGTTTTTAATTACAGTACAATCCCAATCAACCTCTTCAATAATCTTTCTTGCTTGATTACACTTTTGCGCATCGTCATTTTTATTAAGACGTGGTCCATCTGCCACAACATAGAGTTTTTCAGGTTTTACTTTTTTAATTTGATCAAAAACAATCCGCGCAGTTTCCGGACGATTGAAAATCACAAATAATACTGGCGTTTCAAACGGCATTTTTTAATCCTATCGAGCCATGCTATTAGAATTATAGTTTAAACGCTCTGATTTTATTTTTTTTGGAAAATTATGACATATTCATGTTTGAAGATATAGAAACCGCCTGCTAGAGCACGGTATCGCCATAAATTCTTTGTTCTGCCCTTGGCAATTTCATTGCCTTCGATGTTTTTGACAATTATTGACTTGGTCTTAAAGCCGACTTCGGTCATTTTTTGCATACAAAGAAAGCTCAGCGGTATCAGTTCGCCTTTTTCATATTTATCGCCGATAATTAACGCGGCGTATCTGCCCTTCTCAAGGTTATCATATCCGTTTTGAGCAACGGCTTTGAACTTTTCAAGAAAATCGTCAAGAGACGGACAATTTGAAAGATCTTTATCTAGACTGCTGAATTTGATTATATCCGCGTAAGGAGGATGAAGAATTAAAAGCTGCGCTTTTTCTTCATCGAATTTTTGAAGGGATTTTCGGATTTTTTTACCGACTTCCTTTGAAGAGCTGTCGCCGGTTATTACATCAACCGAATCAATTCTCTGATTTTCGGTGAATTTGTTCTTTACATACTCTGCCAGTTCGTCTTTAAGTTCAACCCCGATACATCTTCTACCCATATTAAGAGCCTCAATTGCCGATGTACCTGAACCCAAGAACAGGTCAAGGACAGTGTCACCGGGTTTGGTAAATCTTGTATAAAGCTGCATTGCTATCTGAGGAATATAATTGCCGTGATATTCAAGCTTATGACCGCTTCCTTTTGCCCTTGACTGAAAATTCCAGAGCGTTCCGGTTTCAATTTCTTCGTAATCTTTCCATCTGTTTAAGTCAATGTCGTTGTATGGTTTGGTTTTTTTTACATTCGTGCCTTCAATAACTCTTAATTCAGTCTTTTTAACTGCTCTCTCTCTATTTCCCGCCAAAATATTCACTCCCCGATATATTTGTTATGCATGTATGTGTTAACTATATCGGAATGCTAAATTTAGAGGCTCATGTTTATAGTGGATTTTTGAAAGCTGGTTTAATAACTATTTTTATTTACCGAAAACAGCTACGCATAAACATTTATACAGCCGTTTTTGTGATATCTGCTTTTTTCATTGCTCAATTCATCAGATGACATATTGCGTGTATAGCTGTCCACAAGCTTTAAGTACGATAAAGTGTTGTTTTCCTTGGCTATAACAAGGCATTGTTCGATTTCATCAGCAGAGTTTTCTTTTTCGCCTTTAGTCATTCTGACAAATATATCGCCGACTATGAGTTCATCGGGTTTTATTTTTGTTTTATCGCCGAGGCAAAGAATATTTGCACCTTTAACCTCTATTTCATTAATTGGTTTTTCTGTTCCGCCAATAATAATATTCCCTGAAAAGCTAACTTGTGAAATCATTTCGCATTCTCCTTTAACAATAAGCTTTCTTATATAAAAGCTCTGAAGAATAAAAATTGCTAATTACAGAATAGTTATGAATTTTTATTCTTGCAAATAATTCGGAACATTAAATGTCAAAAAAACAAAAGCTGCCGGTCTAAATCATAATCAAACAAAGAACAGGGCAGCTTATGCGTACCAAATATATGTTATTTTCAAACTAACTGCAGACTGCCGTCAGTTTTTCGCTTTTTATTGCTTCGGACAATGCTGGAACGACTTCAAATAAATCGCCCACTATACCGTATGTTGCAACTCCGAATATCGGGGCTTCAGGGTCTTTGTTTATTGCAACAATAATATCGCTTGAGTTCATACCTGCAAGGTGCTGAATTGCGCCTGATATACCGCAGGCAATATAAAGCTTGGGATTGACGGTTTTGCCGGTTTGTCCGACCTGATCACAATGAGGTCTCCAACCTGCGTCAACTGCCGCTCTGCTTGCGCCGACCGCTCCGCCTAAAACCTGAGCAAGGTCTTCGAGGACTTTAAAGTTTTCGGCATTTTTCATGGCTCTGCCGCCTGATATGATAATGTCGGCATCGTCAATCCTTGCGCAGTGTCCCTGAATTGCCTTTGCGCACTCAAGTATTTGAGTTCTGGCAATTGAAGGATTAACGGTAATATTTAATTTTTCAACAACGGCTTTATTGGCGGTATTCGGCTCAGGCTTCGGAAGAACTTTTGGTCTTACCGTAGCCATTTGCGGACGTGTATTTTGGCAAAGAATTGTAGCCATGAGATTGCCGCCGAATGTGGGACGGGTTGCCGCAAGAAGTCCTTTTTCGTTAATATCGAGCGAGGTGCAGTCAGCCGTCAAGCCGGTATTTAAAATCGCCGATACGCGCGGAGCAAAGTCTCTGCCTGTTGTGGTTGCGCCTATAAGCAAAATTGAAGGCTTTTTAAGGTTTATTGCATCCATAACGGCTTTTGCATAAAGCTCGGTTGAATAACACTTTAAATTATCATCCTGTACAAGATAAACTTTGTCTGCTCCGGCTTCCGAAATTTCTTTCAAAAGTACATCCTGCGAATCAGTACCCGAAAGAAGCAGAACACCGACTTCCTCGTTATTTAATTTTTTTGAGAGCTCTTTTGCCGCTCCGATTAATTCCAGAGAAACACCTGCAAGGTTGTTTTCGGCTGTTCTCTCAGCAACTACCCATATACCTTTATATTGTGTCAAATCGGTTTGACTCATCTTAATTATTCTCCTTATTTATGCAAGCACTTTTTCTGCTTTAAGTTTCTCTAAAAGTATTTTTACCGCTTCTTTTGCGTCATCAGACTTGATGAGCTCGCCGGATTCTCTTACCGGAGGTCTGAAAGCCTTTGATACAAAAGTGGGCGAACCCTTGATGCCTATTTCTTCAGGGTTTAATTTTAAATCTTCGGCGTTTGTTTCAGGAATTTCTGTCCTGTTGGCTTTCATAACACCCTTAATGGAAGGCATTCTGGGTTCATAATCGCATTTCAGCATGCAGATTAAGCCCGGAAGCTGCATTTCGGCTGTCTGTATCCCGTCCTCGGTTTCGCGTTTGGCAGTTATTGTTTTGCCGCCCGAATAGCTGACTTCTTTTGCATAAGTAATCTGAGGTACATCAAGTTGAGCAGCCATACTTGGACCTGTCTGAGCCGTGTCGCCGTCTATGGCAAACTGACCGCATATAATCAAATCGAAATCCGGGAATTTTTCTTTAACAGCTTTTGCAAGAGTGTTGCTGGTCGCCCATGTATCGGAACCCGCAAATTTTCTGTCGGATACTAATAGGGCATCGTCACAGCCCATTGCGAGAGCTCTTTTTAAAACGTCCTTTGCCTGAGGAGGTCCCATTGTGATAACTGAAACAGTTGCATCAGCATTGGCTTCCTTGATTCTCAGGGCAGTTTCAATTGCATATTCGTCGAAAGGATTTAAAATGCTTTCAACCCCTTCTCTTATCATTGTGTTGTTTTCAGTCCACCTGATATCTGCTGTGTCAGGAACTTGCTTAACACATACAACAATTTTCATCGGCATATATTTCCTCGCTTGTTCATATAAATTACAGATAAATCATAAACCAAATTATATTTCAAGGCAAATAGTGCTTAATGCTTATATATTAATGCTTGAAAAAATTATAAATCATTATAAGATAGATGAGATTTGATTATAAGGTTATTCACATTCGTGTTATTAATTTAAAACGATGTTTCCGCCGCTTAGGATGCAAATAACAGCATTAGTTTCTGAAGGAATGACCATATTGTCAAAAACAGGTTTTAGCGTTCCTGCCGATGCACCCTCAACCCTAACGCCGATATCATCAAGTATGAAATCTATGCCTCTCTGCATATCCATATCGGAAACACTTTCTACTCTGTCAACAAGATAATTTATAAGCTCCGCATTGTGTTCACCCGGGGTTTTAACACGAATTGCATCACCATGCTTGGAATTTATATCTTTTAGCCTGATACCGGTAATCAAAGGCTTTATGTGCTTTAATCGGGGGTGTGTCTGAATGGCGGTTTTAAACGCCGAAGCAATACCGCAAATTAGTCCCCCTCCGCCGATAGGAACGATTATATTGACTGTTTTGAGCTTTTTAATTTTTTCGCCGTCGAAATCAAGCGTTTCAAAGTCAAAGAACCTGTTTTCAAGCTGGCTTATCAGTTCAAGCCCTATTGTCCCCTGTCCTGAAACTGCATTGTGGCTGTTATACGGGTCAATATAATATGTATCAGGCTCTGTTTCAACCAGCTCTTTTGCTATTGCGTTTGTGTGGTCAAAACTTTCACCCTTAATCATAAGCTCCGCATTTATACCTTTTTCAACCAGTTCGTTTATACGCTTTTCGAGCTTCTTTTGCTTGAATTTGGTGACGGTTTCGGGAATACAGATTGTTACTCTCGGTACTCGAAGTATTTCGGAGGCTTTTATAACCCCTAAAGCATGATTGCCGGTTGAAGCCGCGACAAAACGCAAGTTTTTAGAGTGGCTGGATTCCAAGATTTTGCTCATCTGATAAATCGCGCCGCGGATTTTGTATGCCTTTATCGAAGTTAAATCCTCTCTTTTATAAAAAACCATAGGCATTTTGCGCGAGGCTACAAGAGGAGTGATGCAGTTGTTTTCAACCCCGACAAAAGTCGATAAATCCGAGCGGTATCTTAAAAGCACAGCCTTGGCATCAAGAGAGGTTTCGTAAAGCTCGTTTATTTTTCGATAAACACTCAAAGGCAAGTCCTTTTCGCCGAGTTTGAGTGTTCCAAAACGGCTGAATGCGGGGTTAAAAGTTTTTTTAATTAAAAACTGCCATGCGTTTGATTCTGCAGGGTGATTTTTCATTTTTATAAGGTTACCCGAACTTTTATAGATTATTTTTATTTTTTTTAAAAGCCAGTTGTCGCTGCTGCTTTTTGACATTAAGTTTGAACCTTTAAAAATTATCTTTCTTTGTCACTTATGAGTTTATCATCAGAAATCCAACTCATCATTGAACGAAGAGCTTTGCCGACGGTTTCTATCGGATGACCTTTATCCGCTTCAAGCATACGTTTGAGATTTTGTTGTTTAATTCTGTTTTCTTCAATCCATTCTCTTGCAAACTCGCCGGATTGGATTTCTTCAAGAATTTTTTTCATTGCGATTTTGGCTTCCGGTCCTATAATCCTCGGACCTCTGGTAACATCACCGTATTTTGCCGTGTCACTGATTGAATAGCGCATATCTGCAATTCCGCCCTGATAAATCAAATCAACAATGAGCTTAAGCTCGTGCAAACATTCGAAATAAGCGTTTTCCGGCGCGTAGCCTGCCTCGATGAGCGTTTCGTAACCCGCCTTGATTAAAGCAGTCAATCCTCCGCATAGAACAACCTGTTCACCGAAAAGATCCGTTTCTGTTTCGTCTTTAAACGATGTTAATAAAGTACCCGCTCTTCCTGCGCCTATGAGCTTTGCATAACCCAGAGCTATATCAAGAGTATCTCCGGAGGGATCTTGTCCTACGCCTACCAAAACCGGAACCCCCCTGCTTTTTTTGTATTCGGCTCTTACAAGATGACCGGGACCTTTGGGAGCGACAAGAAAAACATTAACATCTGAAGGAGGTTTAATTTCACCGTAATGAATACTGAAACCGTGACCAAAGCCTAAATACATTCCGGGCGTTAAATTCGGTGCAATGTATTGTTCGTAAATTTCTCTGTGAATTGTATCCGGAAGCAGTACCATAACAACATCAGCCCATTTGACCGCTTCGGCAAAACCCATACATTCAATGCCGGCATCTTTAACTCTTTCGATTGATTTTGAGCCTTCTTTAAGAGCAACTCTGACATTGGCGCCCGATTCATGAAGGTTCTGCGCATGCGCATGTCCCTGACTGCCAAAGCCGAGTACGGCAATTTTTTTGTTTAGAATACTCTTTTCGTCTATATCTTTATCATAATAAAGTTTTTTTACGTTAACTGTTTGCGACATGATTATTCCTCCTTTGTTTAAACTTCAATGTGTTAATTATATTTCATTTTAACCCAAAAAAACACGCCTGCCAAAAACTTTGGTTAGCGTGTTTTTTTAAACTTTTTAAATACTAAGATATTATCAGAAACTTTGCGACATTAGAGTCTTTCAAAGCGCTGGTGTATTGCGTCATAAGATCAGGATTACCTGAAACAACCAGTGATAATAAACGTCTGATTTCACCTGCTTTTTGAGCCGGAACTTGTGTGTGACAAGCAGCTATAAGAGAATTCACAACCAACCTATCCGTCATATCAGCTCTTTCTAAAATAGGGACTAATTTTTTAGGCACAATTGCAGCCAAATTGCTTATACAAACATCAGTTGCAAAAGGCTTTCCAAAACTTGGAGCAGAATTTCTGTTGGTAAGAGGACCACAGGCTATTGGTAATACCTTCATTCTAATTTCTCCCTCTAAATCTTTCTAAAAATGTTCAAATCTTAACAAAGATTGTAAACAAAGAAAAATTATATGGCAAGTAAATTAGGGCTTTTATTACGAAAGTTTAAAAAAACACATTTAAATACGACTATACAGAATAGTCATTAAGCAGTCACCAAAGTCTTTTTTACCCTGCTTTTCTTTCTGCGAAGCTAAAGCTCTTCAATTTTTCATCAAGAATTAAACGAATCTCGATAACATGAATTTGATTGTGAAGAATCTTGATGAGTCTTTCAAGTTCGCTATCAAGGCAGTTAATGCAGATTTTGATATCCGAGTAATGCGGGTTTTTGCTTTGAGAATAAACCATATTCTCAACTTTGAAGCCGCGAAGGGTAAAAGTGTTCAAAATCCGCTCAAGCGCGCCGAACTTGTTCTCGATGAGTAAATAAAGCGTGTTGTTTTGTTTTTTTGTCATGTTTTCTTTCATTTTATTTTGCCTCCATTAACATATCTTTATTAGATTTACCGACGGGAACCCAGGGATATACGTCATATTCGGGTTCTACTATACAATCGACAATCGCAGGACCGTCGTATGCAAAAGCCTCTTTAAGTTTAGATTCCAGCTCATCTCTGTTTTCGACTTTAAAGCCTGCAATATTATAGGCTTTTGACAAAAGTTCATAGTCGGGAGAGAAAAGCCTTGTCTGAGAGTATCTTTTGTCGAACATAAGTCCCTGCCACTGCCGTACCATTCCGAGAAAACCGTTGTTGATTATAACTACTTTTACGGGAAGGTTATATACAAATGCCGTGGCTATTTCCTGAAGATTCATCTGAAAACTTCCGTCGCCGGCAATGGTTATTACCTGTCTGCCCGGGTGAGCAAGCTGAGCGCCCAGCGCTGCCGGATAGCCAAAGCCCATTGTTCCCAGCCCGCCCGATGTTATAAAGCTTCTCGGGTTATTTTTGTCATAAAACTGTGCTGACCACATTTGATGCTGACCGACTTCCGTAACAAAAATCGCATCATCATTCGAGAGTTCATAAACTTTTTTTATAACTTCACACGGTCTTAATTTTTCGCTTACTTGACAGGCGTCAAATTCTTTTCCTTTTTCGTTATATGAATTGATTTCAGCCCACCATTGCGCTCTTGTTTCTTTTTGTCTGTCAGACAGCGACATTGATTTGCTTTTTTCGTTCAAAAACTCGAGAACTTCCTTAACATTTGCATTAATCGGCAAATCAGCTTTCATGTTCTTGTTAAGTGAAGTGGGATCTATATCTATATGAATTACTTTTGCATTAGGGCAGTAGCCGGAAACAGTTCCCGTTTGCCTGTCGCTTAATTTTGAACCAAGAATAATCAGCAAATCGCAGTTGGCAACTGCCAGATTAGCACCGTATCTGCCATGCATTCCCGAAAAGCCCAAGAAATTTTTATGATGTCCGGGATAACCGCCAAGTCCCATAAGGGTAGAAGTTACCGGAATATCAAATTTTTCGCTGAAACTTAACAACTCAGAGTTTGCGTCAGATAAAACTACCCCTCCGCCGCAAAGGATTATCGGTTTTTCTGCTTTTTCAAGATAATCAAAAACCTTGTATATCGTTTCCTTGTCTAACTCAGGGTTTGGATTATATCCCGGCAAATTAAGGTTTTCGGCATAATTATACTCGCAGGAATTAACAAGAACGTCCTTGGGCATATCAACAAGAACCGGTCCGGGTCTTCCCGACTGTGCTATATAAAAAGCTTCCTTGATTATGCGCGGGAAATCTTTGACGTCTCTGACTATATAATTATGCTTTGTACAGGCTCTTGTCATTCCTACAATGTCGGATTCCTGAAAAGCGTCATTGCCGAGTGCTGATGTTGCAACGTTTCCCGTGAAAACAACTATCGGAACCGAGTCATAATAGGCATCGGTAATTCCCGTAACTGTGTTTGTGGCTCCGGGACCTGACGTTACTATTGCAACGCCTACTTTGCCCGATGATTTGGCATAGCCCTCTGCGGCATGTACTGCCGCCTGTTCATGTTTCGTCAGAATATGAGTGATTTTCGGGTCGTTATCCGAATGAAACGCATCATAAATAGGCAGAATTACGCCGCCGGGTATCCCGAAAATATATTCAACGCCTTCCGCTTCGAGGCTTTTAATAAAAATCTCGCATCCTTTTAATGTTTTTACCGCTGTTTGACTGTTTTCCTGCATCTTATGGCTCCTTTCCGCAAATAATACCAGATACTGCACCTGTACTTGCGGAACCGACAGTTGCCGCATATCGTGCCAAATAACCTTTTTTAACTTTTACTGCCGGTTTTTGCAGTTTTTGCCTTCTTTCAATAATCTCTTCTTCGCTGAGCACAGCTTCTATTCTCCTTTTATTAATGTCAATTTTAATTTTGTCCCCGTCTGTCAAAAGCCCGATAAGACCTCCCGCCTGAGCTTCAGGAGTAATATGTCCTATGCACAGACCTCTTGTACCGCCGGAAAATCTTCCGTCGGTGATGAGAGCAACTTTTTTGCCCAAACCTTTTCCGACAATAGACGAAGTCGGTGAAAGCATTTCTCTCATGCCCGGACCGCCCTTTGGTCCTTCGTATCTGATGACCACTACATCGCCTTCTTTGATTTTGTCGTCATTAATTGCCTTCATTGCCTCTTCTTCGCTGTTAAAAACTTTTGCCGTTCCTTCAAACTCGAAACATTCCTGCTCAACGCCGGAAATCTTTATGACAGCGCCTTCCGGTGCAAGATTGCCGTATAAAATCCCTATGCCTGGATTTTTTGTCAGCGGAGCATCAAATGTTCTTATTACTTGTGTGTCAACGGTTGCTTGCTTTGCGATTTCGCTTAAAGCCAACCCTGAAACACCTTTTGTATCGGTGAGTTTTGCGGCTTTGCCGTATAAGTTCTTCAAAACTGCGGGTATTCCGCCGGCTTTTTCCAAATCAGCCATAGTAAGCGTGCTTGAAGGATCTAATTTTATTATCTGAGGAATTTCAAGGCTCAATTCTTCAAAATCATTCAAACCTATGCGGGCTCCGGCTTCGGTTGCAATCGCAAGAAGATGCAAAACGGAATTCGATGAGCCGCCGAGAGCCAAATCAGCTATAATAGCGTTTCTGAATGTTTCTTTGTTCATTATGGAAAGAGCGTTTACATTTTCTCTGACTAAATCAACTATCCTGTATCCGCTTTCAAAAGCGATGCGTTTTTTGAGTCCGGAAACTGCCGACGCGGAAGCACAGTAAGGGAGACTCATTCCCATTACTTCGGTGAGGCATGCCATGGTATTTGCCGTATAAAGTCCCTGACAGGAGCCGTTGCCCGGGCAAGCGTTTTGTTCATACATTTCCAATTCTTCGGCGCTTATTAAACCGGCTTTGTACTGTCCTACAGCTTCAAATGCTCCGCTGATGAGAGTGAGTGTCTTGCCCTGACAATAACCGTCTGCCATAGGACCTGCCGTAACGACAATTGCCGGAATATCCAAACGGGCAGCCGCCATGAGCATTCCGGGGGTGATTTTGTCGCAGTTGGTCAAAAGGACAATACCGTCAACAGCGTTTGCCATTGCAACTGATTCAACACAGTCCGCAATCAAATCTCTTGAAGGAAGCGAATATTTCATCCCCTCGTGTCCCATTGCAATTCCGTCACAAATAGCAGGAACTCCGAAAATGAAAGCCTGCCCGCCGCCCGAGTGTATGCCTTTTTCTATTGCCCGCTCAAGGTCTCTCATCCCTGCATGTCCCGGTACCAAGTCCGTAAAACTGCTTGCAATAGCAATAAAAGGCTTTTTAAGCTGGCTCTTGGAAACGCCTAAAGCATGTAAAAGAGCTCTGTGCGGTGCTCTGTCTGTTCCTGATTTTATGTTATCGCTTTTCAATTGTGTTTGCTCCTGTTTCTAAGTTTTTTATAATTTAAAACCCGCAGTTTGTTTTTTTAACTGCGGGTTTTGAGTTTATTACTTTAGCCAAATAAAATAACCTACAAACCTCCGCAGTTCGTAATAATCACCACTAGGACGACTAGGTTATTTAAATTCTGGCTGTTTATTTTCATGGATATAAGTTCTCTATTTAACATATTAACAATATAAATTATTATTTGTCTTTTGTCATGTGCATGTTGGATTATTTTTCGGAAAATTTGGACTGAAAACTCATTTAAAAAGTGTAAAAAGTACACTGCATAATGTATTGGGGATTATTTATTTTTGTTTAAGATATTTTAAAAAAGTTGAAGGGTGCTTAATATTAGTTAATGTTTTACTTACTTAAGGGTAAATTCTCAAGAGGTTTCATTCTTTTTGCTGCAACACAAGTTCATTTGTGTTCATTGGTACTTTTCGGAATAGATTTCAATGCCAAGTAAATGATCATTGCGCCAACCAGTATTGCGGCAACAATGTTGAAAATTTGATAAAAATTCATAACTTCTCCCCTTTTAACTTATTTAAAAATGTTTCAATATTTTCATTAATTCTAATCACGCTGTATATGAGAATTATATCCGCAAAAAATCCCACCGATGTCCAAAAAACTTTTATAGCAGAATCTGCATTTAATGTTAAAGCCACAGCTCCGCCCGTTAAAACTATAAAGGCAGTCCAAAGATTTTTTCTGACTTCAAAATAATTATCAAGTCTTCTATTTATTCACTCAAGCTCATAGATATATTTTACTCTTTATTTTTTGAGAATGCCAAAAATTATCAGATTATTTATTTTTGTTTAAGAAATTTTAAAAAAGTTGAAGGATGTTTAATATTAATTCATGACTGGCTCGATCTTTTCAATGCCATCCACATCTAATTTTTTTTCAGATAAAAGCTCCGTAAACGATTCCCCCAGTGCTCTTTTTATATCAACAACAGAGTGTTTAAAATGTTTACCTTTTATTGAATTACCCAAGATTTTGTCACCTACAGGAGGATTGCCTGATTTGCTAAATATCTTTTTTTGCATAGTCACCGCTTCTTCGCCAGTAATCCCAAATGTTTTGCCTAAATAATTAAATATTATGCTTATTAAAGAATCCCCCACTTTTAATTCGCCTTTTTGAAAGTCCCTTCGGTACATCATATATGAAAGCTTATCCCTTATTTCTGGATTTAAATTCACAGCTTTTTCAAAAATTTCTTTATATTGAGGCTTAACAGTAAATTGATATATACCTTTGAATTGAAGTTGTTTTGGAGATGAGTTCATATTGGTTACTTTCATCTTGTCTTTCCTTGCTTAATTAGTTTCACTTTATTTAAAAACCCTGAAAATTTAAAATTGCTAATCAAATGCAGAAAATTTTAATGAATCGTCCAATCATCTTTATAAAAAGCTGTTTTCAGGTTAACCAAACTTAAACGTTTATCTTCGGCTTTTTTTGAGAAATAATTAAAATAACTGAAAAAACAGTAAAAAAGAAATGAAACCTTACGTACCTCTTCATCTGCATACAGAATACAGCATCCTTGACGGCGCTACAAGAATCAGCGAATTGATTGCCCATGCCAAGGCTAATAATATGCCCGCATGCGCAATTACCGACCACGGTGTAATGTACGGAGCGGTCGAGTTTTATAAAAAGGCCAAAGAAGAAGGAATAAAACCACTTATCGGTTGTGAGTTATACATTACCGACAGTGACATTAAAGAAAAAAAAGACAGAAAAATTCCAAACCATCACGTAGTCCTGATTGCAAAAGACAAAGAAGGCTATAAGAACCTCGTAAAACTTGTCAGTATTGCGCACGTTGAGGGATTTTATTATAAACCCCGCATAAACCTTGAAATCCTTGAAAAACATTCGAAAGGCTTGATTTGTTTGTCTGCTTGCTTAAGCGGAGAGCTATCAAGCTGTATTTTAAAAGGCAACTCTAAAGAAGCTCTTGAAAAAGCCAAATATTACAAAGAACTCTTCGGGACGGATTATTATATTGAACTGCAAGACCACGGAATGGATGAACAGAAAAGAATTAATCCCGAACTCGTTAAAATAGCGAAAGAGCTTGAAATTGAGCTTGTCATAACAAACGACAGCCACTATACAAAAAAAGAAGATGCTCTGACACATGATATATTGCTTTGTCTGCAAACAGGCAAAAGTAAAAACGATCCCTCAAGAATGAGATTTCCAAACAGTGAATTCTATATAAAAAACTATGAGAAACTCAAAGAAGCATTTAAAAGTCTTGATGAAGAGATTTTTGAAAGAGCAATAGACAATACCGTCAAAATAGCCGAAAAATGCAACCTGATTATTGAAATGGGCAAATCCATAATTCCGGATTATCCGGTTCCATCAAGCCATACAGTGGGCTCTTATTTGCATAGAGTCGCTAAGGCAGGATTAGAAGAGCGTTTTCCGAATGCCTCACCCGAAATTATCGAAAGGTTTAAATATGAACTGAAAACCATAGAAGATATGGGATTCTCGGCATATTTCCTGATTGTTTGGGATTTTATCAAATATGCAAGAGAGAACGGGATACCTGTCGGACCCGGGAGAGGCTCGGCGGCGGGAAGTTTAGTTGCGTATTCGCTGGGTATAACTAATATCAATCCTATTGAGCATGATTTGTTGTTTGAAAGGTTCTTAAACCCTGAAAGAATCAGCATGCCCGACGTCGATATCGATTTTTGCATTGATAAAAGAGACAAAGTTATTGAATATGTCGGTGAAAAGTACGGCAATGATAAAGTCTGCCAGATAGTTACTTTCGGTACTCTTGCAGCCCGAGCAGCACTCAAAGGCGTGGGAAGAGTCCTTGAAATACCTTATTCCGAAGCAGACCGCCTTGCTAAAATGATTCCCGAACTGGTAAAAGTTAAAATCGATGATGCTCTTGCTGACGGTATGGAGCTAAGAAAAGCATATGACAAAGAACCTCACGTTAAAGAAATTGTGGATTACGCAAGAGCTATTGAAGGAATTAAATTCAACATCGGCACGCACGCCGCGGGAATAATTATTTCCAGAGATCCGCTTTCCGACATAGTTCCGGTGCAGAAATCCAAAGAAGGCTCAATCATAACGGGCTATGCAATGGGCGATCTCGAAATGCTCGGTCTGTTAAAAATGGACTTCTTGGGATTGAGAAACCTCACAATCATTGATAACACTCTGAAATTAATAAAAGAGAGAAAAAATAAAGACATAAATATTGATAAAGTAGCGCTTGATGACAAAAAAGTCTATAAAATGCTCGCAAGCGGCGATACCGACGGGGTTTTTCAGCTTGAATCTTCCGGTATGAAAACTCTGGTAAAGGATTTAAAGCCAACAACATTTGAAGACTTAGGCGCATTAGTTGCGCTGTTCAGACCCGGTCCTTTGAATTCAGGAATGGTCGGTGATTTTGTTCAGAGAAAACACGGAAAAGCAAAAGTCGAATATAAGCATCCGGCATTAAAACCGATTCTTGAGGATACCTACGGGACTATTGTCTATCAGGAACAAATTATGCAGATAGCTCAGGTTTTAGCCGGCTATACGCTCGGACAGGCGGATATTTTAAGACGCGCCATGGGCAAGAAAAAACATGAAGAAATGGAAAAGCAAAAAGCCATTTTTGTTTCCGGCGCAACAAAAAACGGAGTTTCCGCTGAGCTGGCGGGAGAGCTCTTTAACACAATGGCTGAATTTGCGGCTTACTGTTTCAACAGGTCACACTCAGCGGCTTATGCAATGCTAGCTTATCAAACAGCCTATCTTAAAGTACATTATCCCGTTGAATATATGTCGGCGCTTCTTTCCAGCGTCAGCGGTAATCAGGATAAAATTCAGCTATATATTGCCGAATGTCAGAGAATAGGCATTGAAGTCCTTGCGCCGGATATTAACAAATCGGGCGCTGATTTTACCCCCGATGCTGATAATATAAGGTTCGGGCTGGCTTCGGTTAAAAATCTCGGAACGGCAATCGTTGAGTCGGTTACGCAAGCAAGGGAAGAAAAGCCATTCACCTCTTTTTACGACTACTGCACCAGAGTTGACTCAAAATGCCTTAATAAAAGAACTCTTGAAAGTCTTGCCAAAGCGGGAGCTTTTTCGGGTATCGAAAAAAGCAGAAAACAGGTGCTTGAAAATATCGAATCCGCAGTCAACAGCGCGGCAAGAGAAAACCAGAGCAAAGCAAGCGGACAGATAAGCCTTTTTGGCTCGGCAGACAGCTTGAGCTCATATCCCTCATTCGTGATGTCTGGAACTGAGGAGGAATTCTCCGATTCGGAAATTCAGAGCTTTGAAAAAGAACTCTTAGGCTTTTATGTTACAAGCCACCCATTGTCCAGCATAAGAGACAAACTCCCGTTTCTTACCACTCACAGTATATCTGAACTATCCGAACTTCCGGAAGGCTCTTTTGTAACTGTTTGCGGCTTAATTAGCAGTGTAAAGCTTATAACAACCAAGCAGAATAAACTTTTAAAAGCCGGAACAATAGAAGACTTAACCGGCAGTGTTGAGTTTGTTGCTTACAGTGAAATCTTAAACCAGTATAACTCCCTGCTCGAAAGCGAATCTAAGGTGATTATCGGTGGCAAAACGAAACACCGAGGAGATGAGAAATTAAGCGTAAATATTGTCATAGACAGCGTTAAAGCGGTTGACAACACAAATATCGTCAATATAACCCTGAAAAACAAAAATAACTTTGAACAGCTCGTAGCTTTAAAAGATTTTCTTTATGAACACAAAGGAACAGATCCGGTAATTTTCAGTATCAGCGGGAACGGACATCCGGTTAAAGTTCTTGTAAGCCAAAGTTATTGGGTTAGGGCTGATAATGACTTGAAAAACAATGTCAATAAAAAATTCGGACCCGATATAAAACTCTCAATCAGTTCCCTTGATTAATTTACTCCCACAATTGTAGTGAAATGAACTTTTGTAAATTGTTTTTAAAAAATAAATGGTTAAAAATGTGCCCTATGTTATTATATTAAATTGATTAACGAAGAAAGAGTGAGTGAGGACTTTATGAATCAGTATCTCGGTTATCTAGGAATACAGGAAGAAAGCAGGATTTACTACAATCTAAGCAGAGCAGAACTTATTGAGCATTCAATTAAGTCAGACGAAGGCAGTTTATCAAATGACGGCGCACTTGTGGTAAATACCGGCGTTTACACCGGAAGGTCTCCAAATGACCGCTTTTTTGTCGACAGTCCGTTGGTTCACGACAAAATCAACTGGGGTAAAGCCAATGTAGGTATATCTGAAGAAACCTTTGAAAATATTTATAAAAAAGTTAAAGAATATATAAAAGGTAAAGAATTATACGTTTTTGACGGCTATGCCTGCGCTGATAAAGATTTCTCACTTAATATAAGATTTATCAATGAATATCCGTCACAGAATTTGTTTGTTCAAAATATGTTTCTTCATCTGAATAAAGGTGAATTAAGCACATTTAAACCTGAATTTACCGTGATTGCAGTGCCCGGTTTAAAATTAAACCCCGAAACCGATGGTGTCAGATCTGAAGCGGGAATTATCGTTAATCTGGAAAAGAAAATTGTCCTCGTAATCGCATCCAAATATGCAGGCGAAATGAAAAAGTCCATTTTTACTTCCCTGAATTATCTCTTGCCGGAAATAAACGTTTTCCCGATGCACTGTTCCGCTAACGTAGGACCTAAAGGCAAGGCGAATTTATTCTTCGGACTGTCAGGTACAGGTAAAACCACACTCTCAGCAGACCCTGCAAGAATGCTTATCGGCGATGACGAACACGGCTGGTCTGATAAAGGGATTTTTAACTTCGAAGGCGGTTGTTACGCAAAATGCATAAATCTTTCCAAAGAAAACGAGCCTCAAATCTGGGATGCCATCAGATTTAATTCTTTGGTAGAGAATGTTGTCTATTATGACGGCACAAGAGTTATTAATTATGACGATGCGAGCATAACCGAAAACACAAGAGCATCCTATCCGCTGAGTCACATACCGGCGGCGGTTGAATCAGGCGTTGCCGGTCATCCCGAAAATATTATTTTCCTTACGGCTGATGCTTACGGAGTAATGCCGCCGGTTGCAAGACTTGACAAAAATCAAGCTCAGTATCACTTCATCAGCGGCTATACCAGCAAGCTTGCCGGTACGGAAAGAGGAATCAAAGAGCCGCAGGCCGCATTTTCAACCTGCTTCGGTGCACCGTTTATGCCTCTGCGGTCAGCAGTTTACGCTAAACTGCTTATGGAAAAAATCGAGAAATACAATACAAGAGTATATTTAATAAATACAGGCTGGATTGGCGGACCTTACGGCGTAGGCAAAAGAATCAGCATCCCATACACAAGAGCCATTGTTGATGCGGCTCTCAGCGGAAAGCTTGAAAATGTCGAATACTTTACCCATCCGATATTTAATGTTCAAGTTCCCAAAACCTGTCCTAACGTGCCTTCGGAAATTCTTGACCCGATTCAAAGCTGGAGCGACAAGAATGCTTATGAAGAATCAGCCGTTAAACTGGCAGGTATGTTCATAGAAAACTTCAAGAAATTTCAGGGCGTAGATCATCTTGTTCAAGCAGGACCTGTTTTAAGCAAGGTTTTACGCTAAATAATAAATTTTCCCAAAATAGATTCAATTTATCTTTTTCAAAAGACCGTAAAAGCGGTCTTTTCTCTTCATTATTTATAAATCATTAAGAATTATTAACAAAATTCTTGAGAAAATAAACTCGTCTTAACTTTTCTTAATAAAACAATTGACCTAATAAATTATCTCTGCTAATATAAGTATATACTTAATATATACTAGGCTTTTTAGTCTGTGTATGTTGCGTTTTAGGTTGCTGTTCGGGATTTTGCAAATAAATATTTTTGACAAAAAATAAATTATTTTATCAATCTGCATTGAGTTTAGGGATAATTTATCGTTCCGAATTTAATAAGAAGGGAGTTTTGTGATGGAAAATTATACTAATGATGCCGCAGAAAAAATATTTACCGCGGAGCAAGAGTTTGAGGCGTTTTCACAACTTGAAAGCATAGCGTTTTATTTAAAAAAAATTTCTAAAATACGCCTTTTGAGCAGGGAAGAAGAAGTCGAACTCGGCAAAAAAATCTCTCTGGGCGATAATGAAGCTAAAAACAGGCTGGCAAGTTATAATCTCAGACTCGTTGTTAAAATCGCCCGAAATTATCTCAATAACGGCATTGCCTTCAGCGATTTAATACAGGAAGGCAATCTGGGATTACTCACCGCCGCTGAAAAATTCAATTATAAGTTGGGGTTCAGATTTAGCACCTATGCGGTTAAATGGATTAAATACTACCTCAATAAAGCGGTTTCGGAACATTCCACATGCGTTAAAGTTCCTGTATATGTCAGAGAAAGAGCATCAAAGCTCTCAAAAATGGTTAATGCTCTTGATAAAAGAGCAGACAGCAGCAAAATACTTTCGCAAATCTCCAAAAAATCAAATCTGCCTGAAGAAAAAATCGAATTTTACTTAAATGCTTTCGCTAAACCCTTTTCCATTGATGACAGCACTTTCATTGAAAAAGCACACGGCAGCGCTATAAGCGAAGTTTTTACTGATAAGCGGAATTTGCCCGATAAAAGGGCGGAGCTTGATGACTTAAAGAAAAATTTTAGAGAATTTTTTAAATTTTTGAACAAAAAAGAACAGCTGATACTCAAAATGCGTTACGGTTTAGACGATACTTACCCTCATACGCTTCAAAAAATAGGCTGTTTACTCGGTGTCACAAAAGAATGCGTCAGACAGACAGAAATCAGAGCTGTTAAAAAGCTTAGAAATCATTGTTCAGAGAAAGAATTGAACTTATATTGCCTAAATTAGACCTTCTTACAACCGCTCGCGGATATTTCCACCTTCCGCGGGCGGTTTTTTGTTTATTTTGAAATAGCTCATAACATGAATATATTGAGAAAATCATGTTTTTCAGTTAATTTAAATTTGGAACATATTTTTACATGTTTGTTATAATATAATATTTAAGAGAACGGATTTCTTTATTTTTTGTTTGGAGGTAAGCTTTTAATGGTAGCAGACAAGGTTCTGTCCAAGACAGAACAAAAGAGTGAACAGTTAATTGAATTTGAAAGACTGCTTGACCAGTATGATTACAAATTCAGCAAGGGTGATTTGGTTAAAGGTACAATAATCGGCTTTGATTCACATGGCGCATTAGTTGATATCGGCGCTAAAACAGCCGCAATGGTACCGTTAAAAGAGCTTTCCAATCATTACACCAAGAATCCCGAAACGGTAGTAAAAATCGGCGATGAGCATGAATTCCTTATTATTAAGGATGAGGACGAAGAAGGTCAGCTTACATTATCGCTTAAAAGAGTTATTGCGGCTTACAGCTGGAAAAAACTCGAAGAACTTAAAGATGAAGATTCCGTTATCGAAGGCGAAGTTACTGCTGCGGTCAAGGGCGGCATACTCGTTGACGTTCTCGGCTTGAGAGGTTTCGTTCCTTCAAGTCACGTTAGAGCAAAAGATATTGAAACCATGGTCGGCGAAAAAATTCAGCTTAAAATCCTGTCGTTAGACCAGCAAAATAATAATCTCATTATGTCTCACAGAAAAGTTGTTACCGATCAGCAGGCTGAACAAAGAAAAGATGTATTCGGCAAACTTGAAATAGGTCAGGTTGTTGAAGGTGAAGTTGTAAGACTTGCAGAATTCGGCGCATTTATTGATATAGGCGGTATCGACGGTCTGCTTCCTCTTTCTCAAATGTCATGGAAGTGGGTTGACCATCCGAATGATTTATTGAAAGTCGGCGATAAAATTTCCGTTGAAGTTATCGGCATTGATCATGACAAGCAGAGAGTAAGTCTCAGCCTCAAGAGTCAGCAGCCCGATCCTTGGGAAGAAGCTCAGAAAAATATTAAAGAAGGCGAAAAAGTTAAAGGCAAAGTTATCAGAATTAAACATTTCGGCGCCTTTATCGAAGTTTATCCCGGAGTGGAAGCTCTCCTTCCTTATAAAGAAATGATTGAATACCAGAACAAAGTTAATAAAATTCTGTCCGTTGACGATGAAATAGAAACTTATATCGTAAGATTTAATCCTGACGACAGAAGAATCAGCCTGGGCGCTGATGAACCTCAGTCAGACCAGTCTGCGCCAAAACCTGTCAGGCAGGAAGCTGACGAAGAAGTTCCGGCTGAAGATTAATCGGTATTTCTTATAAAATAATATTCTTTTTTATTGCTGAACTCATTTCCGTTGAGCATTTTGTAGAGTTCTTTTTTGGAAAGATTGGTTTCGCGGGCAAAATCAGTAGCGGGCAATAACTTTTTGCCTTTTTTAATAATCTGCTTGAAGCTGACAGCTTTATTCTCGACAGTCACTTTATCGGGATAAACCGTCAGCATTTTGTATTTATTCGGATAAGTTACAATCGAAGGCGAAACTATATAAAGAGTCCCGTTTATATTCTCAGTAAAATTGCGGTGAGCATGCCCCGATAATACAATTTTGACCTGCGGATATTTTTTTATCAGCTCCTGAAACTCAGAAGCGTTTTTGAGGCGGTATTTTTCGTCAAATTCGGCAATTGGCGGGTGATGAATAAAGACAACCGTAAATCTGTTTTTGTTCTCTTCCAAAACGTTTCTAAGCCATTCAAGTTGTTCTTCAGGTAAATAGCCTTGAAAAGAGCCGCTAATCGAACTGTCCAGCCCGATTAACAAAATATTGTCCTCTAATTGCTCCTTCCAATAGGTCTGATAAATATTGCGAAAGCCGTTGAATTTAAATTCAGCCGTAAAGTCAGTTTTAGTATAGTTTTCGTCGGTATCCGCGTCTCTGTCTCCAAAAATTACATAATAAGGATGTTTAAGTTCGGATAAAAGATCGACAAGCAGTTCCGTATCGGAAAGTCTGTTTTCTTTTTTGTCAACCAAGTCGCCTCCAAATACCGTGAATTTTAAGTCAGAAAACTTGTCCAGCTGTTCTATCGTATCCTGAAGTATAACAAGGCTTTCGTTCGTCAAAATCCAATCATCTTTTTTATCGAAAGACAGATGGATGTCGGGAATAAAAGAAAACTTAAAAGGCTTGAAATCAATGATGTTTTGCTGCGGTTCCTGAGCAAAACATACAGTAAAAGCCTGAAGAAAAATTATCAGGATTAAAGATTGAAGTATTTTAAGCAAGGTGTGTTTCATTTTCACGCATATCTCTATCTTATAAGCATAATGCAGAATTGTATGTTTTGGCTCATTCTTCAGGATTATTCGTGATGCCGATGTTTATTAAAAGTGGATTAAGAATGATATAATTTTTCATTATTTTGCTACCTATTTGCATCCCATTTGCAGCCTTTTTGCAACCTTTTTTGTTTTTGTGAGATTTGGCAGTTTGCAGTACGCAAGAGTGTTTTAGGGTTTTTTGGATTGATTCTCGTTCTTTTGTCTTTCCTGATTTATTGATTATTAGAGAGTTTTTATGCCCGAGTTACGCCACTGTAAAGTAGAAAGGGCTTTGATTTTTAGAGGGGTTCGGGTTTGGTTTTGTAAAAAAACATTGAATTTTGCATCCCATTTGCAGCCTTTTTTTAGCCTTTTTTGTAAATGCTGTTTTTATTAAAATCGCCCTTGAGGCTGTGTTTATAAGGAAATTGGTCTCTTATCATAATTTTTGTAACCTTT